>JBKJWG010000027.1:0-6807 GCA_046716985.1 Anaerolineales bacterium
CGCTTGGGGCGGTGCCCGACTTGCTTATAGGAAACGTGATCGTCTTTTTTGGCGATTTGGGCTAATTTTTTTTCAGAAGGATCGTGCAATGTTTTCTTCTCCGGCAGGCGCAAACTGGTCGTCCGCAGACACGAAGCGCAATTATATTCCTCCTGTGGCGTTTGGCAAGCCCAAAGCCCATTATAGAACGAATGTTATATAATGAGCCAATGCCTTCCATTGTCGCCCTGGACATCGAAAGCACCGGCCTGGATCCTGAGAAAGACGCCATCCTCGAGATCGGGGCCATTCGCTTCGACGGCAAGCGCATCGAGGCCGAGTGGTCCAGCCTGATCAACCCCGGGCGGCGTGTGCCTCCCTTTGTCACCCAGCTAACCGGCATCACCGACAATATGGTGCGCGCCGCTCCCAGCATCAAAGAGGTGCTCAACAAGCTGGCCGACTTCGCCGGCGACGCGCCTATCCTCGGCCAGCGCATTGCCTTCGACCTCTCTTTTCTGCGTCGCCAAGGCCTCTTCCGCAACAACGATTCGATCGACACCTACGATCTGGCCGCCGTGCTCATGCCCAAAGCCGGGCGCTACAACCTGGGCGCCCTCGGCCAACAGCTGAACATCACCTTCCCGGCCACTCATCGCGCCCTCGACGATGCCCGCGTGACCCAGGCCGTCTATGCCCAACTCTACGAGCGCATGCTCGAGATGCCCATTGAGATCCTCGTCGAGATCGTGCGCATGGGCGAAAGCCAGGGCTGGGGCGGCGAATGGCCTTTCCGCCAGGCGCTCCGGCTGCGCGGCAGCGAAGCCGTCGGCGCGGGCGGCAAAGAAAGTTGGACTGCCCGCGGCCCCATCTTCACCCGGCCTTCGCCGCAGAACGGGCGGCCGCGGCGCGGCGAATTGCCCGAGCCGCAGCCGATCGATATAGAAGAAACCGCCGCCCTGCTCCAACATGGCGGCGCTTTTTCGCAGCGCTTCGCCCAGTTCGAGCAGCGCAGCCAGCAAGTTGAGATGCTGCGCGCCGTCACCGACGCGCTCAGCTTGGGTAAGCACCTACTCGTCGAAGCCGGCACTGGCACCGGCAAATCCATGGCTTATTTACTCCCCGCCGCCATGTTCGCCCTCAAGAACGATAGCCGCGTGGTCATTTCCACCAACACCATCAATTTGCAAGACCAATTAATTTACAAAGATATTCCAGCATTGCAAAACGCGCTCGGCTTGCCGCTGAACGTCGCCGTGCTCAAAGGCCGCAGCAACTACCTTTGCCCGCGCCGTCTCATTGCCTTGCGCCGTCGCGGCCCTGAAAGCGCCGACGAGTTGCGCGTGCTTGGCAAGGTGTTGGTCTGGCTCGAGGAAAGTGAGAACGGCGACCGCGGCGAGATCAACCTGAACGGCGCCGGCGAGCGCGCCGTTTGGTCGCGCATCTCCGCCGCCGATGAGAATTGCGGCGGCGAAACCTGCGTACGCCGCATGGGCGGCATCTGCCCCTTCCACCGCGCCCACGAAGCCGCGCAAGCCGCACACATTCTGGTAGTTAACCACGCCCTTCTGCTAGCCGACGTCGCTACCGGCAGTCGCGTGCTGCCCGATTATCAATACCTCATCGTCGACGAAGCCCATCACATCGAAGCCGCCACCACCAGCGCGCTCAGTTACCGGCTCACCCAGCCGGAATCAGAACGCCTGCTGCGCGAACTAGGCGGCAACCGCTCTGGCCAGCTCGGCCGCTTATTGGTTGTGAGCCAACAGATTCTCAAACCGAGTCAACACGGCGCGTTGGAACAATTAGTTGAAAGCGCCACTGACTCAGCCTTCCAATTCCAAAATAAATTAACCAAAGTCTTCGCAGAGATCGCCAAGTTCTTGGAGCAGCAGCGCGAAGGCCGCGCCGTCGGCGAATACGCGCACGAAGAGCGCATCACTGACTCGGTGCGCTCGGCCGCACTTTGGGTAATGGTTGAAGTAGCCTGGGAAGAAACCAAGGAGTGGCTCAACCCATTGCTGGCTTTGCTCGAACAGATCGGCCGCAGCATGAAAGAAATGGTCGGTCAGGGCGAAGGCGAAGTCGAAGATCTGATCAGCAATATCGGCAACAGTTATCGCAGCCTGCTCGAATTGCGCAAGCAATTGGAAGCGCTGGTCTTCAAGCCAGAGTCCAACATCGTCTATTGGGTCGAGATCATTCCCGAGCGCCACCAGATGGTTTTAAACGCCGCTCCACTGCACGTCGGCGAATTAATGGAAGAACACATCTGGCATAAGAAGACCAGCGTGATCCTCACCTCTGCTACGCTAACCGCTGCTGGCGAATTCGATTATCTCAAGGGCCGTCTGAATGCCGTCGACGCCGACGAGCTCGCACTCGGCTCTCCCTTCGATTACGAAAGCGCAGCGCTGCTCTACATTATTGAAGACATCCCTGAGCCGGCCGAGCGCGTGCCTTACCAGGCCGCCGTCGAACGTGGTCTTATCCAATTAGCCAAAGCCACCGGCGGCCGCACGCTGGCCCTATTCACGTCATACGAGCAATTGCGCCGTACATCGCACGCCATCGCCGGGCCGCTGGCCGAAGCCGGCATCCAGGTCTACGAGCAGGGCGAGGGCGCCTCGCCGCACACCCTGCTGGAAAATTTCAAGTCCAGCACGGGCGCCATTCTCCTCGGCACCCGCGCTTTTTGGGAAGGCGTCGATATTCCCGGCGAAGCACTCTCAGTGCTCGCCATCATTCGCCTCCCTTTTGAAGTTCCCACCGATCCTCTGGTCGCCGCCCGCTCCGAAACATTCGAGAGTCCTTTTTACGAATACCAGGTGCCCGAAGCCATTCTGCGTTTCCGCCAGGGCTTCGGCCGCCTCATCCGCTCCCAGTCGGACCGCGGCGTGGTGGCCATCTTCGATAAGCGCGTCATCACGAAGACATACGGCAGCCTCTTCATCGACTCGCTGCCGCAATGCACCCTCAAACGCGGCCGCCTCGCCGATCTGCCCCGTGCCGCCGCCCAATGGTTGGGGATGTAAACCTGTCATTCCGAGCGTAGCGAGGAATCCCTTTGGGCAAAATAAGTTATCTGTATCCCGATTGCAGCCCTGCCCAAATGCAAACTCTTTCAATTCTGTAATTGAGTGGAAAGCGAGCCAACCTCACTTCCTTTGTCATCGCGTGCCAATCATTCGTCATTCTGAGGGAGCCGGGCTTTGAGCGAAGCGAATGTATTCGCGAGCCGAAGAATCCCCGCTGCCCCATCTTCGGAAGCGCTTCAATCCGCTCTCCCACCGCTTTTCGTAGGGACAGGTCTCAGACCTGTCCGCTCATGCCTTCATACAACCATGGCGCGCGCCGGTTATAAAATTTTCCGCCAAAAAGCAGGTGTAAGATATTCTCTTCCGCCCTACACTAAATAAACCCCATGAAAAAACTCTATCCCATCATGTTCGTCCTCTTCACCAATATCCTCGGCGCAGGCGTCATCTTGCCCGTCTTACCGCTCTACGCCCAGGGCCAATTCCAGGGGACCATTACCCAGATTACCTTGCTGGCCAGCGCTTTCTTCGGTGCCCAATTCCTGGCCGCGCCCTGGCTGGGCCGCCTCTCCGATCGCTATGGTCGCCGCCCCATCCTCATCATCAGCCAGCTCGGCACCGTGCTGGCTTTCATTATCTTTATCTTCGCTGGTCCCCTGGGTTCCCTCGTCGATAAAGCCTTCACAAGCCTCCCGCTTACTGGCGGCATGCTAATGCTCTTCGCCGCCCGCATCCTGGACGGCATTACAGGTGGCAACATCACCACCGCCCAGGCCTACGTGCGCGACATCACTTCCGAAGAAGAGCGTACCCAGGGGCTCGGCTTGCTCCAAGCCGCTTTCGGCGCCGGGTTCGTATTTGGCCCGGCCTTAGGTGGCATCTTAAGCGTGTACGGTCCCATCGCTCCTTTTATCGGCGCCACCATCATCACCGCCGCCACCTTGCTGCTGACCACATTCACTCTGAAGGAATCTTTACCCCCGCACGACCGAGCCAAGCAGTCCACATCTGCATCGGCACCCAAAATGCCGCGCGGAGCCGCATTGCGCGAGCGTGCGCTTTTGCTCATGCTGGTGATCGGCTTCCTCTCCTCGCTAGCTTTCGCTTCCATCCCGGCCATTTTCTCGCTCTATGCCGACCACGTGATCTTTGGCGAAACAAGCATGTCCGAGCAAGTGCGCGTTTACATTGGCCTCATGCTCGCTTTCTGGGGCTTGGCCCAAATAGTCACGCAGCTTGCACTCTTGCGCCCGCTGGTGGCGCGCCTGCGCGAACGTTACACGCTGATCCTGGGCTATGTCGCTCTCGCTCTAGCCTTTTTTGCCATCGCCGCCGCCAAGAGTCCCTTCTTAGTGGCCGGCTTGCTCGGCGTATTCTCTTTCGGCCAGGGCATCAGCGAACCGACTATGCAATCGCTCATGACGCGTTTTGGCGATAAGCGCAGCGGAGGTTACTTGCTGGGGTTGTATCAGTCCGCCCGCAGCTTGGCTTTGATCTTCGGGCCGATCTTCGCCGGCTATATCTACGACAACATCGCGCCCCGTGCCGTTTTCAACGCGGGCGGTTGGGTAATGCTATTAGCTTTGATCGGCTCGCTGATTCTTCTGCGCATGAAACTCAAACCGATCCCAGCCATGCAGCAAGCCGCTGAAACCGCAACGCAAACTCTAGGTGCCTCTGCTAAGCAATAATCGTTAAATGATAGAATAGCCAACCTTGTAAAGGTTCGTTATGACCGATATGCTCGAAGTCGTCATCGATAGTATCCGCGTGGGGCTCATGTCCCAGCAGCGCGTCGTCATCTTGCGCGAAGCCGATGCCGATCGCTATCTGGCGATCTGGATCGATCCTTACATGGCCGAGCAGATCACCTTCGCCCTCCAAGAAGTAGAAGTCGCTCGCCCCATGACCCACGATCTCATCCGCGAAATGCTCAAATCGCTCGACGCCCGCGTCATCCGCGTCGAAGTCCTCAGCCTCAAAGGCGATGTCTTCTACGGCAACATCGTCGTCGAAATGAATGGCCGCACCGTTGACATCGACTCGCGTCCCTCCGATGCGCTCGCCGTCGCCGTGCGCACGCACGTACCCATCCTGGTCGCCCGCGACGTGATGGACGCGGCCGGCATCATCCCCGAAGAAGATCTCGACGAGACCACCAATGGCACGGAAGAAACTGTCGACGAAGGTGAGCAAATGGCGTCCGGCGGAGAAGAACGGCTGGAAGTCTTCGAAGATTTCATCGAGAAGCTCCAGATCGACGAAGAAGATGATAGTGAAGAGAACGGCAAAGGTAAGCGCAAAGGCAAAGGAAAAGACAAGGACAAAGGCAAGAACAATTAGAATTAGCTGCAATGAGTGACCCCTTTCCCCAACAACTAGAGCAAGCTTCCAGCCCACAGATCGTGCCGCACAGCCGCGAGGCTGAAGAGGCCGTCATCGGGGCGGTGTTGATCAATCCCGAAGCCTATTATGACGTCGCCGATTTCCTCACCGGCGACGATTTCCACATCCATCGCCTGCGCTGGATCTGGGAAGCTTTCACCCATCTTCACGAGCAGCGCACCCCGATCGATCTGCTCACCGTCACCGAAGAGCTCGACAAGCAAAGCCACCTCGCCGAGATCGGCGGCCCGGCTTATCTGACCGCGCTGCTCAACAATGTGCCCACCTCGCTGCACGCCGAGGCCTACGGCCGCCTCGTGCAGCAGAGCAGCATTCGCCGCGCCCTGCTCGAAGCCGCCAACAAGATCGCTAGAACCGCCTATCAGGAAAACCTCAGCGTTGAGACCGCCATCGACGAAGCCGAGAAAGCCGTATTCGGCGCCACCGAACATCGCATGTCCACCGATCTGCAGCCCATCAAAACCGTCCTCAGCGATTACTACGACCGCGTCGAGCAAATGTCTCGCCGCGGCGGTGACATCTACGGCGTGCCAACTGGCTTCATCGATCTCGATCGCCTACTCATGGGCTTGCAGCCCTCTGATCTACTCATCATCGCCGGCCGCCCCAGCCAGGGTAAGACCAGCTTCCTTATGTCTGTCGCCAAGAACGCCGCCCAACTCAACAAGAAACACGTCGCCATCTTCTCGATGGAAATGTCAAACGAGCAGTTGGTGCAGCGCCTGCTCTCGCAGGAAACCGGCATCAACTCGCAGAAGATGCGCGCCGGCCAATTGGAGCAGAACGAATGGGATCTGTTCGCTCAGGCCATCGAAGTCCTTGGCGACACGAAAGTCTTCCTGGACGACACGCCCGCCATCTCGCCGACGCAAATGCGCGCTAAGTGCCGCCGCCTGCATATGGAATTCGGCCTCGACCTCGTCGTCGTCGATTACTTGCAGTTGATGCAGGGCGACACGCGCAACGACAACCGCGTGCAGGAGGTTTCGCATATCTCGCGCAGCCTCAAAGTGCTGGCCCGCGAGCTCAATGTGCCCGTGCTCGCCGCCGCGCAGCTCTCGCGCGCCGTCGAGCAGCGCGCCGATAAGCGCCCCGTCCTCTCCGACCTGCGCGAATCTGGCTCGCTCGAGCAGGACGCCGACATCGTCATGTTCATCTATCGCCCCGAATTCTACGAACAAGACAGCCTCAAGAAGAACGTGGCCGAGATCATGGTCAGCAAGCACCGCAACGGCCCCACCGGCATCGTCGAGCTGGTCTTCCGCGAGAACCTGGCCAAGTTCGAGAACGCCGCCACCAAGCACGTCGATTTCTCCGGCTTCTAACATGAGCCCCACCGCGTCGCGGCCGGGTTCTCTCCCCTCGCCCACTGGTGGGAGAGGGG
>JBKJWG010000028.1:0-4348 GCA_046716985.1 Anaerolineales bacterium
GCAACATCTCCCCTAGGCTACGAATTTGGTCATAGTGGTCATCTTTGTTATCTACATCTTTGCGCCCGTAAATGTAGGGTTTAAGCTCCGGTTCTCTGACAAAAAATTCGTCAATTTCGATCATTTGATCAAGGGAGCCCTGCGGGGAAGAAAAAACTCAAATAAAACCCGGAAATCTCCTCGTTGTATAATTTCTCGCATGAGTGATCAAGCGCTCAAAGACCAGCTCGCTGAGTTGCGCAAAACTATCAACGAACACAATTATCGCTACCACGTGCTCGACGAGCCCGCCGTCAGCGACGGCGAGTTCGACAAGTTGCTTGGCGAATTGCGCGCCATCGAGGCCGAGCATCCCGAATGGATCTCTCCCGATTCGCCCACGCAGCGCGCCGGCGCCGAGCCGTCCCCCAGGTTCACCAAAGTGCGCCACCCCGCGCCCATCCTTAGCCTGGGCAACGCCTACACCGAGTCCGACTTGCGCGCCTGGTTCGAGCGCATCAGCCGCCTTGACGAGCGCGTGCGCAAGGCCAGCTTCGTGGCCGAACCCAAACTGGATGGCCTCAGCGTCGTGCTCCACTATAAAGATGGCCTCTTTGTGCAAGGCGCCACGCGCGGCAACGGCGAGGTCGGCGAAGATGTCACTCTCAACTTGCGCACCTTGCGCAAGCTGCCGCTGCGCATCCCCGCCCGCGCCGGCGGCCCCAAGCCACCCGCCGACCTTTACGTGCGCGGCGAGGTTTTCTTCTTCAAGAAAGATTTCGAAGCGCTCAACAAACGTCAGTCCGAATCTGGCGATCGCATCTACCAAACTGCCCGCAACACTGCCGCCGGCACCCTGCGCCAGCTTGACCCCAGCATCACCGCAGCGCGTGCGCTGACGATCTACGTTTACAACATTCTTTCAGCACAAGGCAAGGTGCCCAATACTCAATGGGAAACGCTGCAGTATTTGAAGGACCTCGGCTTTCCAGTCTCCCCCGAATCAATTCTGTGCGCCAATGTCGACGAAGTAGTAGCCGTCTATAACAAGTGGATGGCCGCCCGCGACAAGCTGCCTTACGAAGTGGATGGCATGGTGATCAAGATCAACGATATCGATCTGGCCAACGATCTTGGTTTCGTGGGGAAGGACCCGCGCGGCGCCATCGCCTATAAATTCCCTGCCATCGAAGTGACCACCAAGCTGCTCGACATCGGCGTCAACGTAGGCCGCACCGGCGTGCTGACCCCGTTTGCCATCCTGGAACCGACCGAGATCGGCGGCGTCATCGTCAAGCAAGCAACTCTGCATAACTTTGATTTCATCAAGGAAAAAGATATCCGCATCGACGACCGCGTCCTGGTCAAGCGTGCCGGCGATGTGATCCCCTACGTGATCGGCCCGGTGCTGGCGGCGCGCACCGGTAAGGAAAAACGCTACAAGCCGCCCGCAATCTGTCCGGTATGCGGCGAGCCGGTAGAGCACATCGAGGGCGAGGTTGCCTGGTACTGCGTCAACACCGCCTGCCCCGAGCAACTCGTACGCAACATCGAGCATTTCGTAGCTGTAATGGATGTGGTCGGGCTGGGGATCAAAATTGTTGAACAACTTATCCAGGCTGGCTTAATAAAGGATGTTGCCGACCTCTATGCCCTCACCAAGAAAGATCTGCTCACCTTGGAAGGCTTTGCAGATAAAAAAGCTGACAATCTGCTGGCTTCCATCACCGCAGCCAAAAATCGTTCGCTCGGACTTTTGATTGGCGCCATGGGCATCCGTGGGGCGGGCGAAGTAGCTTCGATCGCCTTGTCGCGCAAATATCGCGATCTGGATGAGATCACCAAAGCCAGCGTTCAGGACATCGATGACATCGAAGGCATCGGTCCCAATATCGCTGTGGCTATTCACGATTGGTTTGCCACACCGCGCAACCGCGCCGCGTTGAAGAAGTTGAAAAAAGTCGGCGTCTGGCCGGTCTCGGAGCCGCCCAAGAAACCCAGTGGGCCGCAGCCCTTCGCTGGGCAAAACTTTGTGATCACCGGCACACTGCCTAGTATGAGCCGCAAAGACGCCAAGGATTTGATCGAGGGCTTGGGCGGCAAGGTCACCGATTCGGTCAGGGCCAAGACCAGCTATTTGGTTGTGGGCGAAGATGCCGGATCGAAGTTAGACAAGGCCAAAGAGCTTGGCGTGGAGACGCTGGATGAAAAAGCTCTGCGGGCGCTAGCCAGCAAACGCTAGGCTAATTGAGCCATAAATGAAACGGAGCTGATATGAACTATCCATTAGATTTATCCTTCAAGATTTTGGCCCTCGCCAGCCAAATTTACGTGCGCGATGCAAGCGGTAAACTGGTTTGCTACGTCAAGCAAAAGCTCTTCAAGCTCAAGGAAGATATCAACGTGTTCGCCGACGAGAAGCAAACTCAGCTTTTATTCAATATCAAAGCCGATCGTATTATTGATTTTTCTGCCCGCTATGCATTTACCGATAGCAAGGGCGCTGCTTTGGGCTCCATCAAGCGTGAGGGCATGCGTTCGCTTTGGAAAGCTCGCTACAACATCTTCGACTCTAGCGAAAAGCCGGTCATGAAAATTAATGAGGAAAATGGCTGGGTGAAGATTGCCGACGCCTTCTTTGGCGAGATCCCCGTAGTTGGATTTTTCAGCGGGTATTTCTTTCATCCGACATATTTGATATCGAGGGCTGACGAGAAAGAAGTGGCCCGCTTAGAAAAGAAACCTGCGTTTTTCGAAGGCAAATTTCATTTGGCGGCCCTGGGGAAAGTGTCTGACGCAGAAGAGCAATTAGTTTTGCTCAGCGCCATAACCATGCTGCTGTTGGAACGCGCTCGGGGATAGAAAATTTTGTCTGCGTTCCCGCAGGCAAAACCGCCCGAGTTGACAGCCCGCATTGGCTAAGCTAAACTCACCTGAATTCCCTTAGGGTAGCAATGGATTCCCCACGCATCGACGACGCAGTCAGTAAACGCATTCAGGCCATGGTCGATCGCGTGCAGCAGATCAAAGAACTCGATTTCTACTATTACAACCAGCCCGTAACCGAATTGCTCGGCGGCGCCCGCGTGCTGGTGCGCGGCCGTGAAATGGGCATGTACGCGTCCTACGGTTACCTCGGTCTGCTCGGCCATCCGCGCATCAATCAGGCCGCCAAAGCCGCCATCGATCGCTACGGCACCGGCACGCACGGCGTGCGCACGCTGGCGGGCACGCTCGATCTGCACGTCGAGCTCGAAGAGACTATCTCAAATTTCAAACATGCCGAAAGCGCCATCACTTTTTCGTCCGGCTACGTCACCAATCTCACCGTAATATCCACACTGCTCGGCCGCCACGACTACGTCTTCTCCGACAAGTTGAACCACGCCAGCATTGTGGACGGCTGCATGATGTCCGGCGCCCGGTTCATGCGCTTCAAGCACAATGACCTCGACGATCTGCAGCGCCGCTTGGAAGAGGCGCCCGCCTCCGCTGCCAAATTGGTCATCGCCGATTCCGTCTTTAGCATGGATGGCGACATTATCGACTTGCCCCGCATGGTCGAGTTGAGCCGCAAGCATCACGCCTGGCTCATGATCGACGAAGCCCATTCCGTGGGCGTGCTGGGCGCCAAAGGCACCGGCATCGAAGAGCATTATGGCCTCGGCGACGTGATCGATATAAAAATGGGCACACTCAGCAAGACCATCCCCTCCGTTGGCGGCTATGTCGCCGGCCGCAAAGACCTCATAACGTATTTGCGCCACGCCAGCCGCGCCTACATCTTCTCGGCCGCCCTGCCGCCTGCTCAAGCCGCCGCCGCCAACGAAGCCTTCAAGGTCATCCTCGATGAGCCCTGGCGCGTCGAGAAGTTGAACACCAATTCACAGCAGTTTATCGGCGGCCTTAAGAGCCGCGGCTTCGACACCCTGCTCACTGAAACCGCCATCGTGCCCATCCTGTGCGGGGAAGATGAACTGGCTTACGCTATGACCCGCGAAGTGCAAAACAAGGATGTCTTCGTTTTGCCCGTTGTCTCGCCGGCCGTGGGGGAGGGTCTTGCCCGCCTGCGCGCCACGGTCACCGCCGCCCACGAAACCGCTGACATCGAGCACGCCATGGACGTGATCGGCGAAGCCGGCAAGAAGCTCGGCGTGTTGCATTAGCATCCGTCATTCCGAGGAGAGCTTTAGCTCAGAGCCTGCCCTGAGCGAAGGGAACGGGAGGAATCCCCTGAGGCAAACAAATAAATGTGGGAGTTACGTTCAGTTTCCAACCCCTTCACTCTCCCCAGTTAAGCTCGCCACCTAAAAATGAAGCAAATCTGCCCGGTCTTCATCTAATATACAAATCCAACCAGTTAAGGCGG
>JBKJWG010000029.1:0-9297 GCA_046716985.1 Anaerolineales bacterium
TCACTGTAGAGGTCGAACCACAAACCCTGGATAACGCCCGCCAAAAAGCAGCGCGCAAGATCGCGCAACGGGTTAAGATCCCCGGCTTTCGCCCCGGCAAAGCTCCATTTAACGTAGTCGAGAAGCAAGTCGGGTTGCAGGCAATCAAGGACGAGGCCATCGAGATCATGCTGGACGATGTCTATCCCAAGGTAATGGAGGAAGCCGGCATCAAGCCCTACGGACCCGGCACACTTGAAAAGATAGACGAAGAAAAGCAGCCGCCGGTATTTGAATTCCGCGTGCCGCTTTCTCCTGAAGTCAAATTAGGCGACTACAAAGATATTCGCCTCCCGTATAAAGATAAGCCAGTCAAAGAGGCCGATATTGAAAACGTGCTCACCAACCTGCGCGACCAGAACGCCGTGCTCAGCCCCGTGCAGCGCGCCGCCCAGGAAGGCGACATTGCCTATATTCTGATGAGCGCCGATCGGCAGAAACCTGACAAAGACGGCAAGACCGAGCTGCTACCTGAACGCCGTTACCCGGTGGTGATCGAGAAAGCAGACGTCGACACCAAAAGCGAATGGCCCTTCCCTGGATTTTCACGCGCGCTGATCGGCTTGAAACCCGGCGAAGAAAAGCCGTTCCCGAATACCTTCAAGAAGGATTCGGAATTCGAGGACCTGCGCGGCGAGACCGCTGAATTCAAAGTCAAGCTGGAAGAGATCAAAGACCGCCAGCTACCCGCGCTAGACGATGCCTTCGCCCAGACCCTGGGCGAATACAAAACTGTGGCCGACTTGCGCACAGAAGTGCAGCGCCAGCTGACCGAGAACTTCAAAAAGCATCAGGATGACGAATACGAAGACCTAATTGTGCACAAGATGGTCGAGGGCAGCGAGATCAAGTTTCCGCCGCAAATGCTGCACCACGAGATCCATCATTACATCGATGACATGGGGCCTGACCTGGCCGCCCGCGGCTTGGACCTGGAGACTTACTTGAAGAGCCGCCAGCTAACGCTGGACCAACTCGAAGAGGAAGTTGAACCACGTGTCGAGGAGCGGCTGAAGAGATCACTGGTCATCATGGAAGCCGCCCGCCAGGAAAAAATTGAGGTGCCTGAGAGCGAAGTGCAGGGCGTGGTGGAAGAAAAAGTGAAGCAATTGCGGCAAGTCGTCTCTGAGCAAGACTTACGCAAGCTGCTCAATAACAAGGAAAATTTACAAGGCCTGGTCAACCGCACCGTGACCGAAGAAGTTGTCCGCCGCACCCTCGCCCGCCTAAGCGCCATCGCGCAAGGCAAAGGCGAGACCATCGAAAAAAGTGAGAATAAAGAAAAGGAACAGGAAAAAGAAAATGAAAAACCAAGCTAACATACAAAAGGGAGACACCATGCTCGACCCTCAAGCCGTAATCCCGATGGTCATCGAGACCACCGGCCGCGGCGAGCGCGCCTTCGATATTTATTCGCTGCTGCTCAAGAATCGCATCATCCTGGTCAGCACGCCGATCGAGGATATGACCGCTAACCTGATCGTGGCGCAACTCATCTACTTGAGCAACGAAGACCCGGACGCGCCGATCCAGATGTACATCTCCTCGCCGGGCGGCTCCGTGTATGCCGGCATGGCCATCTATGACACTATGCAGATGATCCCCAATCAAATCAGCACGGTGGCCGTGGGCTTCACCGCTTCGTTCGGCACCGTGCTGCTGACCGCCGGCACCAAAGGCCATCGCTATGCGCTGCCCAACGCCACCATCCATATCCACCAGCCGCACGGCGGCACGCAAGGACAAGCCTCGGACATCGAGATCCAGGCCAAAGAAATGCTGCGTTTGAAGCAGAGCCTGAATGAGATCCTAGCCAACGCCACCGGTAAAACACTTAAGGAAATAGAAGTCGACACAAACCGCGACTTCTATTTGACTGCCGATGAAGCCGTCAAATATGGCCTGGTGGATCAGGTGCTGACCAAGCCCGTACTGAAGAAGATCATCAAGTAACCTGCAAACAGCCAAATCAAAAAAGCCGAGGCGTTGCCTCGGCTTTTTTTGTGCCGCTCTCGATATAATGAGCCCCGAAGAACTATGACAGACAAAAAATTACGCGCGTTGCTGCTGGATATGGATGGCGTGCTTTGGCGCGACATGGAGCCGATCGGCGACCTGCCCGCCATCCTGGCGAAGATGGCCGCCAAGGGTTTGCAGGCGGCCTTCGTCACCAACAACGCCACGCGCACGGTCGAGCAATACCAGGAGAAATTCCGCGGCTTCGGCGCCGAGGTGAAGGCTGAGCAGATCCACACCTCTTCGAAGGCGGCGGCGCGTTACCTCAGCCAGCAGCATCCAAAGGGCGACAATGTTTTCGTCATCGGCGAGCGCGGTCTGCGTGAAGCCATCGAAGAAAAAGGTTTCACCATCGCTGAAAAAAATTGCGTCGCGGTCGTGGTTGGCCTGGACCGAGAATTAACTTATGAAAAGCTGCGCCGCGCCGCTCTGCTGATCAATGGTGGCGCGGCTTTCATCGGCACCAACCCGGATCGTACGCTGCCTTCGCCCGAAGGCGAAGTGCCCGGTGCCGGCAGCATCCTAGCTGCTCTTGAAGCAGCCACCGGCGCTGTGCCGACCATCATCGGCAAGCCGGGCACCGCATTGCTTGAATCCGCTATGGCCCAGTTGGGCGTAACGCCCGACGAAACGCTCATGGTCGGTGACCGCGTCGACACCGACGTGGCCGCCGGCCAAAAAGCCGGCTGCCGCTCCGCGCTGGTTCTGACCGGCATCACCAGCGAACAGGCCGCGCGTGCCTGGAAACCGGCGCCCGATTACATCGAGAAGGATTTGGAGACCCTGGTCGCCAAACTTTAGCCATGGATACGCGTCCGTTAATCTACGATTTCGATTTGGACCAACTTGCCGCCCAACTCATAGCCTGGGGCCAGCCCGCTTATCGCGCCGGCCAGGTTTGGGATGGGCTCTACAAACAACTATGGGCGCAAGCGGAAGATTTCAGCAATTTGCCCAAAGATTTGCGCGAGAAACTAGACCAGCAATATAGCTTCAGCCATTTGCACGAAGAGCGTGTCGCTCACTCGAGCGACGGGCAAACGCACAAGCTGCTCTTCGCCTTGCCGGATGGCAACGCCGTTGAAACCGTGCTCATGCGCTACGAAGAGCGCCGCACGCTGTGCATTTCAACTCAGGCCGGCTGCGCTATGGGCTGCGTGTTTTGCGCCACCGGGCAGATGGGCTTCCGCCGCAACCTAAGCAGCGGCGAGATCGTAGAGCAAGTGCTCTATTTCGCCCGCCAGCTGCATGCCGAAGGCCAGCGCGTCACCAACGTCGTGCTGATGGGCATGGGGGAGCCATTTCATAATTACGACGCCAGCTTGGCTGCTGTTGATCGGCTGAACAACGCCCAGGGTTTCAACCTCGGCGCTCGCCATTTCACTATCTCGACAGTCGGGTTGATCCCTGGCATCCGCCGTTTCACCGCCGAGAAGCGCCAGGTCGGATTGGCGATCTCGCTGCACGCTGCAGACGATAAGCTGCGCGCTTCGATGTTGCCGGTGAACGACCGCTATCCAATTTCGAAATTGCTCGAAGCCTGCCGCGACTACGTAAGCGAGACCGGGCGCCGCATCACCTTCGAGTGGGCGCTCATCCAGGGCGTCAACGATACGCCCGAACAAGCCCACAAGTTGGCCAAGCTGCTCGTGGGCTTGAATTGCCACGTCAACGTCATCCCGCTCAACCCGACCAACGGGTACGAAGGCCAGCGCTCCACCCGCGAGCGCGTGTCGGCCTTCCGTGACATCTTGCAAGCGGATGGAATTTCGTGCACGGTGCGCGTGCGCCGCGGCATCGACATTCAGGCCGGCTGCGGCCAGCTTGCGGAACATACTGCTCTGGAAACAACGCAATCTAAAGCATAAGTGCTAAAATGCGTAAACCGTCTTTTAGGAGCCGAACATGACCGAGCAAGTCGTGCGCCTTATTTATCCACCCACGGTGGTCAACGTGCCCATCGTGAATCAATTGATTCGCTCTTTTAACGATCTTACGGTGAATATTTTGCAGGCCGAAGTGAATCCAACTGAAGGCTGGCTGGAAGTGCAGCTAGTCGGCAGCGCGGCGGTGATCGAATCCTCCATCGACTGGCTGCGCAAGCAAGGCGTCGAGGTGCAAGTACTGGGCGCCTAAACCTCGTTTAAAAATATGAGTGACCGAGTGCCTGACATCCACCTCGACCTGCAACGCATCCAGGTCTACCTCGGGGAAAATAATATCGACCAGGCACTCGAATTATTTAATGACCTGTCCATTGCTGACCAGGTCGAGATCTTCAATCAACTTTCCGAAGAACAGCAGGAAGAAATTGTGCGCCGCCTCGGCGCGGAAGCCGCGGCGGATATTTTCAACCGCCTCAGCGACAGCGAGGCGCTTGAAGCCGCCGAGAACATGAGCACCGAACGGCTCTCCTCGATCCTGGATGAGATGCAGCCCGATCAGGCCGCCGATATTCTGGGCGACCTGCCCGAGGATCAAGCCTCCGAAGCCCTCCAGCAAATGGACGATCCGGAGGACGTGATCCCACTGCTCGGCTACCCAGACGAGACGGCCGGTGGGCGCATGACCACCGAATACATCGCCATGCGCCGCCATACCAAAGCCGGCCAGGCGATCGAGTTCCTGCGCGAGGTAAGCCCCAGCCACGAAGTGCCTTATTACATTTTTGTCATCGACCGCGAGCGCCGCCTGAGCGGCGTGATCGGCATGCGCGAGCTGGTCGTGGCATTGCCGGACGCCATGATCGAAGACATCATGAACCCGGATGTGGTCTACGTGACTTCGGGCACGGATCAGGAAGAGGTTGTGAAGGTGATGGACAACCACAACCTCTCTGCCATCCCGGTGGTGGACGACCAGCAGCACATGCTGGGGGTGATCACGCACGACGATGTGATCGACGTGCTGAAGCAAGAGGCTGGCGAAGATATTCTGCAATTGGGCGGCGTTGAACCCGGCCCCCTATTGGATATTCCGTATTGGTCGCAGCGCATTTCGCAAGTGGTGCGCTCGCGCTTCGGTTGGCTGCTTACGTTGTTCATCGCCGAGACTCTCACCGGCACGGTGATGCGCCACTACGATCAGGAACTAAAGACCGTCGTGGCGCTTTCCTTCTTTGTGCCGCTGCTGATCGGCACCGGCGGTAATGCCGGTTCGCAGACCGTGGCGACCATCATCCGCGGCATGGCGCTGGGCGAGGTGAAACGCAAAGATATTTTCTGGGTATGGTGGCGCGAATTCCGCACCGGCGTGGCGCTGGGTTTGTTGCTCGGCTTGGTGGGCTTTACGCGTGCCATGCTGTGGGGCGTCGAAATCGAGATGGCTATCACGGTGGGTTTGACCATCGCCTTCATTTGCGCCTGGGCCAATTCGGTAGCAGCCCTGGTGCCGATCATCGCCGAGAACGTAGGCATCGACTCGACCCTTATTTCTGGGCCGCTCATGTCCACCTTTATCGATGCTACCGGGCTGGTGATCTACTTCTCGCTGGCCGCGTTGATCTTGCCGCAACTCTAGCGGCGGCCATGCGCCAAGCTGCGCCGTTCTTAGTTCGCTTCCTGCGTTTATTCTTTTATTTGCTTTACCAGCCATTGGCGTGGAGCTACGACCTGGTCGCTTGGGTGGTTTCGCTCGGCCGTTGGAAGACCTGGGTCTTCAGCACGTTGCCGGAGATGACCGGTCACTATGTTTTAGAACTAGGTAATGGTCCAGGTCATTTGCAAGTGGCTATGCGCAATCAGGGGATTACAACATTCGGCATCGATTTCAGCGCGCAAATGGGGCATATCGCAGCGGAACGTCTGCGAAGCCACAAAAGAGAACCTTTGCTAGCGCGGGCAGCTGGCCAGCATTTGCCATACAAGTCCGCGGCATTCGACCAGCTTGTCGCAACCTTCCCGACGGAATACATCCTGCTGCCGGTAACGTTGGCCGAAGTGCGCCGCGTGCTGCGACCTGGCGGCAGTCTGGTTGTGCTGCCTGTGGCTTGGATCACTGGCGGCAATCCATTCGATCGTCTGGCCGCCTGGCTGTTCCGCGTCACTGGTCAATCAGGTAAGTGGACGGGCAGCTTTAGTCAGGCGATTAGCAAGTCTGGTTTTCAAGTTCAAGAAAAGCAAATAATACTAAAAGGTAGCGAACTTATCTTGGTGATAGCTAAACCAACTAACTAATTAACTGTTTGCTTCTGACTAACTGCCTAGTCGATTAATAGACTTTCCCTGAATTACAATCGCTCACATGGAAATACAGATCGGCGTAGCCAAGATCAACAAGTACGCCTCCTCCGAAAGCGGGGACACACTTGAGGTCGTCGAGCGCCCTGGCGGCGGGCTATCAGTTGTGCTGGCTGACGGGCAGCGCTCCGGCAAGAGCGCCAAGCTGATCTCCAACATGGTGGTACGCAAAGTCATCTCGCTGCTGGCCGAGGGCGTGCGCGACGGCGCCGCCGCCCGCGCCGCCTCCGATTACCTCTACACGCATCGCAACGGCAAGGTGCAATCGACCTTGAATATTCTCTCGATCGATCTCGAGTCGAAGACCCTGGTCATCACGCGCAACAATCCTTCGCCCGTGCTGATCAGTCACAATCACAAAACCACAAGCCTAAGCGAAGAAAGCCAACCTGTGGGGTTGCGCCGCAACACGCGGCCGGTGATCAGCGAGATGGATCTGGTTAAGGGACTGACCATCGTGACCTTTACTGACGGCCTGCCGTTCGCAGGAGTGCGCAAAGACAAGCCTATGAACATTTCCGCGCACGTTAAGCGGCTGCTCAAGGCCGATGCCAAGCCTCAAGAGATCGCCGATGGCTTGATGGCCGAAGCCCTTAAGCTGGAAGACGGCCGCCCCGGCGACGACATCAGCGTGTTCGTGCTGGGCGTGCTGCCGCCTTCAGGCGACCAGGTACGGCGCATGTGGGCGCGCCTGCCTATCTCATGAACAGTACCAAGCCGCTCGTTGGCGTGGTCGGTCCCTGCAAATCAGGGAAATCCACGCTGGTGCGCGGCTTGCAGCAAGCGGGTTTTAACGCCCACCAGATAGCCCAGGAACATTCCTTCGCCCCCAGCATGTGGCAGCAAATCGACCCACCCGACGTGTTGATCTATTTGCATTGCGGCTACGAGACCACAGTTGCCCGCGGCCTCAGCTGGCTACCGCAAGAATACGAAGAGCAACAGCCGAGACTCTCGCACGCGCGAGCGAACGCGAATTTAGAGATTGTGACGGATGAGATAAAACCGAAAGAAGTGCTGGAGAAGGTAGCTTTGTTCCTAAAAGACTCTCATCACAAATAAACGCTTTAGGGGCGCAGCATGCGGCTTGCGAAGCAAGCGACGCCCCTACGGTAGACAATTAGCAATCGATGCCATGGCGGGGTTCCACTCTATCTGTCATTCTGAGCCAGCTCGGGCGGCTTGCGCCGCCCGACCGCCCGCGAAGAATCCTCGTTGCGACTAGCTAACCACCCTGCCACAAACAAGGAACGTTTAACTCGACTTCTGAATAAAATCAGCCAAATGCTGCTTCTGCTTCAGCAGTGAATCATGATGGATATACATCATGTGCCCCGCCTCGTAATATTCCATCGAAATGTTCTTGCGCAGCGCCGGTTCAAGCTGCAGATGATCGAATGTGTATTTAGTCGCAAAGTAGGGCGTGGCCAGGTCGTAGTAACAGCTGGCCGCGTACACCTTTAGAGCCGGATTGACATTGATGGCTTTACGCAGCGTCTCGCCAACATTCAAATATTGGTTCTCGAATTCCTTATAGCTCCAGGGTTGCACGCGCCCGCTCAGGATCTCGTAAGGCAGATCGGTCTCGAAGTTCAGGTCTTCGCGCACGTATTGATTCAGGCACGCTGTAAATGAGCCTTGGATGGCAGCGTAGCTGGCGTCGAATTCTATGTTCTCGCCGGCCGCGTCGCGGTCGTAGGCGGTGAAACGGCTATCCAGGCGCCCCACCGTGCGGCGCTCGCCGCGCAGCAATTCCTTGAAGAAGCGCGAGTCGCCGATGCGCAGGTTGCTGCGTTCGATGTAAGCTTCTGAGAGTGCGGTATAGCGTGCCAGCTTTTTAACGATGCTGTCATGCTTCTCTCGCGGCAGCGCGTCGCCTTGGAGCAGCGCCGGCGCATATTCATTTAAGGCGAAGGCCTCCACTTCCTTCAGCGTCTTGCGCAGGTCACCTTGCAATTCAGCGTCCAGCTTGTCGTGATACCAGGCAGTCGCCGTATAGCTGGGCAAAAAGAAAATGTAAGGCAAGTCATTCCCGGGATGAAAATCGAGCGTGGTGAAATCGAGCACCGACGAGATCAGCATGATGCCATTTAGATACAAGCCATGCTTCTCTTGCAGTAGACCCGAAAGGCCCGCCGAGCGCGTGGTGCCATAGCTCTCGCCGATCAGGAACTTGGGCGAGGTCCAGCGCTTGTGCCGCGTAGTGAACAAGCGAATGAACTCGGAGACGACGTCGAGATCTTTTTGGAAGCCATGGAACTGCGCAGCTTTTTCGCCGGGCGCGGTGCGGCTGTAGCCAGTAGTGACCGGATCGATGAAGACCACATCGGTTACATCGAGAATGGATTGGTCATTGTCAATCAACTGATACGGCGGTGGAGTGGCGCTTCCGTCCGGCTGCATCTTTACCCGCTTGGGGCCAAGCACACCCAGGTGCAGCCACACAGACGAAGAGCCCGGGCCGCCATTGAAGGCGAAGGTCAGCGGGCGCGGCTTGCTGCTTTTGGGCTTGTCCGCTATGTAAGCAACGTAGAAGAGCGACGCCTTGGCTTTGTGCTCGCCCTTCTCGTCATCCTCTTCTTTGAAGACCAGCGTACCAGCCGTGGCCGTATATTTCAGGTCGCGCTTCTTGAATTTCAGGCTATGCTTCGTCTCAACCTTTTTCTCTTCAAGGGGAGCGAGCGCCTTGGGCTCTTCCTTCTTCTGGTCTTCTTTCTTCTCGTCTTCCTTTTTCTTTTCTTCTTCGGCCATGGGTATCCTTTTGCGCTATTTGGGAGGGAAAATTATAGTCGCCTTACTGATAAATACTCACAGCCACCAAAATAACGGTACCAATACACATGAAAGGTGCATAGGGAATGGCGGCGAACAGCTTATATTGGCCGCGCAGCATTGAGACGATGATGTAGGCCAGGCTAAACAAGCCTGCCAACAAGATGCCGAGAAACAGCGCCACCAGCACGCCCGGCCAGCCCATCAGCAATCCGATCACGGCCGCCAGGTT
>JBKJWG010000030.1:0-6127 GCA_046716985.1 Anaerolineales bacterium
GTCGTGAACCGCGATGGTGTGACCCACCATCTGCGGGAAGACCTGGCTAGCGCGACTCCACGTGCGGATAACTTTCTTTTCCTTCCGCTCGTTCATCGCTTCTATTTTCTTCAACAGTTTCGGGTCAACAAACGGACCCTTCTTTAGCGAACGTCCCATATCTTCTCCAGCCAGCCTTTAGCGGCGCCCAGTATTGCGGCGGCGCATAATGAACTTATTTGTGCTCTTGTTGCGGCGAGTCTTCTTGCCCAAGGTCGGCTTGCCCCATGGGCTCTTGGGGCTGGGCATACCGACGGGTTGGCGGCCTTCGCCGCCGCCGTGCGGATGGTCGCGCGGTGTCATGGCCGAGCCACGCACCGTCGGGCGAATGCCTCGGTGACGCTTGCGGCCGGCTTTGCCCAATTTCACGTTGCTGTGATCGACATTGCCGAGCTGCCCAATGGTGGCGTAGCAATTCTGGCCGATCAAGCGCACTTCACCGGAAGGCATGCGCACTTGCGCGTATTCGCCTTCTTTGGCGTTGATCTGCGCCGCCCCACCAGCTGAGCGAACCAACTGGCCGCCCTTGCCTTCGCGCAACTCAATGTTATGAATGAATGTGCCCGGCGGAATATTGGCCAGCGGCAACGAATTGCCGGGCCGAATTTCTGCATTAGCGCCGGCGACTAACATGTCGCCGATCTTCAAGCCTAGTGGCGCCAGGATGTAGCGCTTCTCGCCATCTGTATAGAAGAGTAGCGCCAGGTAGGCGGTGCGATTCGGGTCATACTCGATCGCCGCAACCTTGGCCGGGACGTCGCGCTTCTCGCGCACGAAATCCACAATGCGCAGTCGCTGGCGATGCCCGCCACCGCGGTGTCGCACAGTGACCTTGCCGCGGAAATTGCGACCGCCGTGCTCGGTCTTCTTGGCCAGCAGGGCGCGCTCGGGCTTGGACTTGGTTATTTCCTCAAACGTATGGCCGCTGGCGCCCCGGCGTCCGGGGGTAGTCGGCTTATAGCTCTTGATTGCCATTTACTTCACACCTTCAAATACATCAATGTTCTGGCCTGGAGCCAGAGTCACGAGCGCTTTGCGATAGCCGCTTCGGCGCAAGCGCCGGCGACGGCTTTGCTGACTGCGAGCGCTCTTGGGCGGCATGTTGATCACGTTGACGCGATCCACCTGCACGTTGAAAAGCAATTCCACCGCGTCCTTCACCATTTGCTTGCTGGCATCCGGGGTCACTTCGAAAGCGATCTGGTGCAGTTTGGTGTTCTGGTAGTTGGACTTCTCAGTGACCAACGGGCGAACCAGCACATCGTAGACAGTCGTCATCTCAGTTCCTATTAGCCCAACGCGTTCTCGATCGCCTTCAGCGAGTCGAGCGGCAAGATCAGCTTGTCGTAGCCAAGCAGATCACGGATGTTCAAATAATTGGCCAGCAAGGCTTTGAAGACCGGCAGGTTGCGGCCAGCGCGCTGAACCTTGTCGTAATTTTCATCCTTTTGCGGCAGCACGATCAACGCACTGTCCTTGCCCACCAAGTTGGTCAATGCTTCGGCGACCAGCTTGGTCTTGGGTTGATCGAAGCCGAACACATCCACCAGCACGATCTCTTTGCCGGCGGCTTTTGCGGAAAGCGCAGAACGCAATGCAGCCAAGCGCATCTTCTGCGGCATGTCCTGGTTAAAGCTGCGCGGGCGCGGCGTGTGCACTTTGCCGCCACCCACCCATTGCGGCGAGCGGATCGAGCCCTGGCGCGCGTTGCCGGTGCCTTTTTGCGCCCACGGCTTGCGGCCACCGCCGCGCACTTCGCCGCGCGACTTGGTCTTGCGCGTGCCCAAATGGGCGTTAGCCATTTGGCGCGTATAGGCCTGATGCATAAGATCCACGTTGATCGGGGCTTCGAATATCTTGGCAGGCAGTTCAGCCTGCTTTTCGAGCTTCTTGCCTTTAAGATTGTAGACGTCTAGTTTCATTTTATTTTCCAATGGGCGCGGGTTAAACCTTGCGCGCCTCTCGAATGCTCACGACCGAACCTTTGCCGCCGGCCACTGCACCGTGCAAGCCCAGCAAATTGCGTTCGGTATCTACGTAAACGATTTTGAGGTTGATGGCTGTCACTTGGCGGTTGCCCATGTGACCCGGCATCTTCTTTCCCTTGAATACGTGGCCGGGGAAAGTATTCGAACCAATGGCGCCCACTGCGCGCTGGCGGTCGGATTGGCCGTGCGTGCTCGGACCGCCGCTGAAATGGTGGCGCTTCATGCCGCCGGCGAAGCCTTTGCCTTTGCTGACACCGATCACGTCCACGTGATCGCCCACCGCGAAATTCTGCACGGTGACGGTGTCGCCTTCTTTGACTTCCGGCTGCTTGGCGCGGAACTCGCGCAGATAGCGCAGGATGGGAGCTTTGACGCGATTGAGGTGGCCGAGCTGGCCGCCGGTCATGTGCTTGGCTTTGGTTTCACCGAAGCCAAGCTGCACGGCACTATAGCCCTCTTGATCCGGGCGGCGAATTTGGGTTACAAAGCAAGGCCCAGCTTCGATAAGCGTGACCGGGACTGCCCGGCCTTGCTCGTCGAAAATCTGGGTCATGCCGATTTTCTTGCCAATAAGCCCTTTAAACATTTTCGGTTGTTTCTCCAATTTTTCCGGGACTGTCGGTCTGGGCTAGACCGCATCATCCCTCAGCAGCGCAGTCAGCTATTTTTGTGGAAGCTTTTAGCTTCCGCAAAAAAGGCTCTTACTCTGCAGTTTCAAGCGCAATGTTGAATTTTTGCGACTTGTTATGTTACCAAACAGTTTCGGTATAGTCCAGCCCCCTCGTCGCCGCCAACGGCAGCTCGCTCGGGGCAGGCTCTAGATCTTGATCTCGATATCCACGCCGGCCGGCAAATTCAGGCGCATGAGCATGTCGATGGTCTTCGAATCCGGCTCCATCACGTCGATGATGCGGTTGTGGGTACGGATCTCAAAGTGCTCCTGCGAGTCCTTATCAATGAAAGGAGAGCGGCGCACAGTGAACATCTCACGCTTAGTGGGCAGCGGCACGGGGCCGACCACACGAGCGCCAGTGCGCTCAGCGGTCTCCACGATGCGTTTGGCCGATTGGTCTATGACGCGGTGATCGTAGGCTTTGAGGCGAATACGAATTTTCTGTTTGGTATTCGCCATGCTTATTCCAAGATCTGGGTGATGACGCCGGCGCCCACGGTCAGGCCGCCTTCGCGAATGGCGAACTTGCTGCCTTGCTCCAGGGCCACCGGGGTCTGCAGTTCGACCTGCAGGTTGATGTTGTCGCCCGGCATGACCATTTCCACGCCGGTCGGCAGGGTCACGTCGCCGGTCACGTCCATGGTGCGGATGTAGAACTGCGGCTTGTAGCCGGTGAAGAAGGCTTTGTGACGCCCGCCTTCTTCTTTCTTCAGCACATACACTTCGCTCATGAACTTCTTGTGCGGTTTGATGCTGCCCGGTTTGGCCAGCACCATGCCGCGCTCCACATCTTCGCGGTCAATGCCGCGCAGCAGCAAGCCGGCATTGTCACCCGCCAGGCCTTCATCCAGTTGTTTGTGGAACATTTCGATGCCGGTCACAACGGTCGAGCCCACCTTCTCGCGCAGGCCCACAATGTCGACGGTGTCGTTCAGTTTGACTTTGCCGCGGTCGATGCGGCCGGTCACTACAGTGCCGCGGCCTTTGATCGAGAAAACGTCTTCAATGGACATCATGAAGGGTTTGTCGGTCTCGCGCACTGGCTCGGGGATGTATTCATCCACCACGCGCAGCAGTTCACGGATGCTGGCATATTCTTCGGCGTTCGGGTCGGTGGACTTGCTCTCCAGGGCCTTCAGCGCCGAGCCGCGCACGATAGGGGTCTCGCTGCCCGGGAAGCCATAGGAGGTCAAGAGTTCGCGCAGTTCCAGTTCGACAAGCTCCAAGAGCTCGGGGTCATCCATCATGTCGATCTTGTTGAGATAGACCACGATGCTGGGCACTTCCACCTGGCGGGCGAGCAAAACGTGTTCGCGCGTCTGGGGCATGGGGCCATCCGGGGCAGCCACGACGAGGATGGCGCCATCCACCTGGGCGGCGCCGGTGATCATGTTCTTGATGTAGTCACGGTGGCCGGGCATGTCCACGTGGGCATAGTGGCGTTTCTCAGTCTCATATTCCACGTGGGTGATGTTGATGGTGATGCCGCGTTCGCGCTCTTCCGGAGCGTTATCGATGGTGTCATAGGCGCGGAATTCACCCTTACCCTGCAGAGCGGCTACTTTGGTGATCGCGGCCGTGAGCGTGGTCTTGCCATGGTCGATGTGCCCCATGGTGCCCACGTTCAAATGCGGCTTGCTGCGATCAAATTTCGTTTTCGACATTCGTACGTCTCCTTATGATTGCTTTGATTGCAATACTTAGTTGGCCTTGATCAGTTCTTCGGCCAATTTAGCCGAGACCTGCGAATAATGATCGAATTCCATTGTAAACGCCCCGCGGCCTTTTGTGGCCGAGCGCAGCTCGGTAGCGTATCCGAACATCTCCGAGAGCGGCATCATGGCGCTGATAGCCTGGGCGTTGCCCGGGCGCATTTCCATGCCCAGGATCTCGCCGCGGCGAGCGCTGAGCTGGCCCACAATGTCGCCCAGGTATTCTTCAGCCACGATCACTTCCACTTTCATGATCGGCTCCATCAGCACGGCCTTGCCCAGGCGCATGCCTTCTTTAAACGCCATCGAACCGGCCATCTTGAACGCCATTTCGCTGGAGTCGACTTCGTGATACGAGCCATCGTAAAGCGTGACTTTCACATCCGTCACCGGGTAGCCACCCACTACGCCGCTCTCCGAAGCTTCCATGACGCCTTTTTGAATGGCGGAAATAAACTCTTTGGGGATCACGCCACCGACGATCTTATTTTCGAAACTGACGCCTTTGCCGGGCTCGTCGGGTTCCATCTCCAGCACCACATGGCCATACTGGCCGTGGCCGCCGGATTGCTTGACGTAGCGCGTCTCGGCTTTCTCAACCGGTCGCGTGATGGTTTCGCGATAGGCAACCCGCGGGCGGCCAACGTTGGCGCCCACATTGAACTCGCGCATCATGCGATCCACGAGGATCTCGAGATGCAGCTCGCCCATACCAGCGATGACGGTCTGGCCGGTCTCCTGGTCAGATTTGACGCGGAAGGTCGGGTCTTCTTCGGCCAGGCGATGCAAAGCTTCAGCCATCTTGTCCTGGTCGGCGCCGGTCTTCGGCTCGATCGCAATGGAAATGACGGGCTCCGGGAAGGTGATGTTTTCAAGCACGATCTGATGGGTTTCGTCACACAGCGTGTCGCCGGTGGTGACATTCTTCAGGCCCAACACAGCGCCGATATCTCCAGCCTCGACCTCGTCGATATCTTCGCGGCGGTCGGCATACATACGAATGAGACGGCCCACGCGGTCACGCACACGCTTGACCGGGTTATACACCGAGCCACTCTTGCTTACTTTGCCGGAATATACGCGAAAATAGGCCAAACGGCCCACATAGGGATCCGTCACGATTTTAAAAACTAAAGCGCTAAGCGGTTCTTTAGGATCGGCGTGACGCTCAACCGGCTGATCAGTCTTTGGATCTACACCCTTTGTCGCGGCTATATCCAGCGGAGAAGGCAGGTAATCGATAACCGCATCCAGCACAGGCTGCACGCCGCGGTTCTTCAACGAAGAACCAGTGAATACGGGGTAAGCCTTTCCGGCGATGACTGCTTTGCGCAAGGCAGCTTTTAGTTCTGGAACGGAAATTTCTTTGCCTTCCAGATATTTATGCGTCAGAGCTTCGTCGGTTTCGGCAATGGCTTCCACCATGCGCTCGCGCATTTCCTTGGCCTTTGTCTGCAGGTCAGCGGGAATGTCGCGGGTGATAGGTTTGGCGCCGGTCTCATCTTCCCAAATGATAGCTTTTTGCTCAAGCAGGTCCACGATGCCTTGGAAAGTTGATTCGGCGCCAATGGGGATCTGCATGGCGATCGGATTTGCGCCCAGGCGGGTGCGAATGCTCTCCATGCTGCGCTCGAAGGAAGCGCCTATGCGATCCATCTTGTTGATGAAGCAAATACGCGGCACGGCATAGCGATCTGCCTGGCGCCACACAGTTT
>JBKJWG010000031.1:0-9065 GCA_046716985.1 Anaerolineales bacterium
TCCAGAAACCTTGCACCATCCAAGAAAGACGAGATAGCAAGCCCCCACTTTCGAGCGCAGCGCCTTCCGCGCCGAGCTTCATGTAAGAAAGGAAGATCAATTGCAGACTGCCCAAATTACCGAGCAATAGAATGCCAATAGCCGCCGCAAGGCCAACAGCTTCAGCGGAAATCGCGCTGCCTTTGCCTTCGCGCTCCTTCCAGGCGCTCCAAAGATTCCACGCCACACTGTAAGTGCCCAGCGCCAACATGGCGAACAGGCTGGGCAAGATCAGGTTATAGGCAACAGAGGGAATGATGCCGAGCAGTTTGACTAACGAGCCCACCAGCACGAAACCGTAATAGTAATAATTGATGTAGCCGCCGGCGAACCACGGATCATACGGTGGGAACGAAGTGCTCTTGAGCACTGCATTGAAATAGGAAAAGTCCATCGGTTTTTCGCCGCCGAAAGACGGATGCCAAATGTCCGGGTTGGCATAACGAATTGCGAGCATGATGGAGAAGAAGATCAAGAACAGCACCTCGGTCCGCAAGAACCGGGGGCGTTTGTTTTTCCATTCTGCTTTCAATGCGGCCAGTTGCGGCCGCGCTGCAAGCGCACCGAGCACGATCAGCAGCACGAAGAAGATCGCCAGCCAAGCGCGGCTGAAGGTTAATCCGAGCGAGCCGCCCAGCCAGGCAAAATAAGAAAGCAGCAGCATGCCTGCCAGGCGCGCAAACGGATAGCCACCATCTTTGAGCCCTGGCAGCGCCCAGCGCACAAGCGGATAGACGGCAATGCCCAGCACACCTAAAGCGAGATACCAAACCAGCAAGCTGACCCAAGGCGACGCGTTGACCAGGCTGGCACGGTTAAACAGTTCGGACCACGTGCCGCCGGCTTGCTGTTGCGCCAACCGATTGGCCGGCAACTGCAGGGTCGGCGGGGTGCCGCCGGTAGCTTTCTTCGGGGTGATGTGCTGCGCCAGTGACACCGGTGCGGCTGACAGTATCTCGGCAACTTTCGCGGGATCGTAATCCGCGCCCTTCTTGAAAATAAAGACTTTGGGATGATCGTAGACCGTGAAAGCTTCTTCAGCGCTCTGATCATTGAAAACCAAAGAGCCGAGCCGCGGTGAATTCTCGAATACTTGCACCAACTCGTATCCGAGCTGGCCTTGGAAGCTACCCAACTGCGCATTCACGTAACACCACTCGACAGTCTTGTCTTCTGGGCAGCCCAGCAGAGCGCGGTAATACGCAACCACCAGCGGGAAGCGCTCGGGGATGCGCGGCAAGCTGCCCCACTGGCGGCTGGAAGTGATGAAGATATATTCGGCGTGATCGAGGGTGTTTTGGAAACGCTGCACTTTGCTTGCATCTTCATCCCAATACATTTCAAAGTTCAAGCCGCCCGGGTAGATGCCACCATATCCATCGTAGCCATCGATGCGCAAAGGCAAGCCGTCGTCCCAGCTGCTTTCGTTGGCCAGGGCACTGCCCAGCAAGGTGACTTCGTCCTCTGTTTGCAATGAGATCTGCAAATAATAAGTAGCATCTTTTAGCATAGTCACTGGCCGGCTAAGCGGAATATTGGCTGCAGAGCCCGGCGCACCGCGATCGGTGCCGGGGGTAGCCAAAAACATTTGGTCCACCAGAGGCGAACTCATGTCGGGGGTAACGCTCAGCTGCAAATGAAACTGAAGCGCAGCCAAGCTTAGCGGACTGTCCGCGCGCAATTGCAAAACAAGCTGGTCAGGC
The DNA here is from genome assembly GCA_046716985.1 of Anaerolineales bacterium. Lineage (GTDB taxonomy): Bacteria > Chloroflexota > Anaerolineae > Anaerolineales > UBA11579 > JAMCZK01. The sequence goes on from JBKJWG010000031.1 coordinate 1,743, forward strand.
AATGTGCCTTGCGCTAAAGCGAAATCGATTGCAACGCTTTCGCCCATATTGATCGCCTGAGGCGCGATTAAGATCGGTTGGCCGGGCACATCTGGGATCTGGGAGTTATGCAGCTCGGCACTTTCTACCGTTAATTGGCCTTCACCAGCAGGCAGATTAAATTTGAAATGATACGCGGCCGCGGGGTCGGCGATAGCTTCGGGCGCAATCGGGAAAGTAATTCGCAGCGTTTCGCCGGGCTGCAGCCCAAGCAGATCTTCCACCTGATGCCAATTTGCCAGCGGGATCAAACTCTCGGCTTGAACCCCACTGGTCAAGGTTGCATGCACTGGAGCGAGCAAATGCTTCAAATCGATCTGCGTGAGCTGGCCACTCTGGTGGGCGGAAAACGGAGTGAAATAAGGAGTATCTCCACGAAAGACATAGTCATAGGGTGCGGGCAGCGGTTGATGCCTTCCCTCGCCATCTGTCACAACGGTGAGCGTGACGGGACCCGGAACATTCTCGTAGATCCAGCGGGCAGCGGCGATGCGCGATATGGGCTGCCGATAGATCTGCACAAAGGCGATCGACCAAACTGCGGCGCCCAGGACGGCCGCGGCGCCTAACGCGATGGCGGCCGGGCGCAGGGTGCGCCGCCACTTTGCAGCGCGGGCGCGGCGCGCCCCAGCTTCCCAAAGCGCGAAAATACCCCAGGCGCCAAAAACGGCCAGCGCCGGATAGACGGGGAGGAAATAGCGCATGGTGGGGTTGAAAGCAATGGATTGCACCAGGAAATAAGCCAGAGCCCAAGCCCACAAGATCACTTGCGGCTTGCGCCATTCATCCTTTAGAAACATTCGCAGGCCGGCCCAGATGAAGCCGGCCATGGCCACTAATCCCAGCGGCCAGCCGAGGCCCCAGCGCAACATGTTCTCCAAGCCGAACCACAGCGGGCGGCGCGCCCATTGCATCGAGGGCGGCCAGTCGGCGTCACCATTGACCTGAGCCGACAATTGCTTCATGGTATCGACCCATTGCGGGTTCAGCCCCCCACCCAGCAACCCGTCGCCAGTGAACGCGTAGGGCTGGAACAAACGGAACATCAAAATGCTGACAATGCCAGCTAAGGGCAGCAGCCAGGCGGCCCGTACCAATTGCGCCGAGCGCTGCGCGCTAGGCTGCGCAAGCAGGCGAACACCTACGGCTGCCGGCAGCGTGGCCACCAGGGCCACCATCTGCGGTGGTGTGCTCAATTTCGAAGCAAACGAAAGTCCGAGCGCTATACCGAAACCAATGAAATCCAGTGGATTCAGCGAAACTTTCTTCGAACTGGCAATACGAATCGCAAAATAAACAGCCAGGATGGTGAAGAAGTTGACGAAGTTATCTACGGTCCAGAAATGAGATTGCTGGATCTGCATCACACTGAAGGCGGAGAAAATGGCGGCTAGCAAGCCGACGCGTTTATCGAAGAGACGCGCCGCGATCAGGTAGACAAGAACAACGACGCCCAGGTCAGCAAACGCCGAAAGAATGCGGCCGACCAATTGCACCTGGCCATAGCCGGGCAGATGGATCCACTCCGCGGCGTAGCGCACGAGGAAAACCGGGAAGGTGCCGTAAACAAAAAATCCGGCGCCGCGGTTATTCGGGTTCAGCGTGGAACTATCGGTGTCGAAATATTCCTGCAAGCTGTGCACTGGCTGCAGGCTGGAAACTACCGAGGTCAGAAAGCGCTCATCAGGATGTAGGTGCTGGTCTTCGTCCCAATAAATGCCGGTGAAACGCAGCGCCGCGGCTGCCAGGAGCACGGCCACCAGCAGCAGGTCGTAGATCCAGCTGCGCGGGTTATCCAGGCGCAAACGCTTCATTTATTGACCGCCCGTTTCAGGCACAAAGAAAACCAGGAATTCCAACGTGGGTATGCGGCTTTGAAACAATTTAACCGTGCCATCCGGATACAGTTGCTGCAAGTTTTGCAAGCTGGTGCTATCTTCGGGCTTGAGCAAAAATAGTTTAGGCGCGGGAACACCCAAAGTGTTGCTCAGCTGGTCCGGAAAAATGGCGTAGTCGTGCTGCGGGTAGCCGGCGCTCATCCCCACCAGGCGCGTATCCACCCAATAAGGATAGGTAACGACCCAGGCGCTATCCAGCGTGCCAAACGTATTCGCGTAATCCGCGATCACTGTGCCCATCTCAGATGTATTCAAAGAATAGGCGTCGTAAGCGCTCCTGTAATCGCGAAAGAGGAGATCGTAATTCAAGGCGCCAACGACAAAAAGCAAAACGGCGCCCGTGAGCTGGGCCACAAGCAATCCCAGATTGCCGCGCAGGCGGTCTCGCAAACCGTGCAGCAGCGCATCCAGCCCAAGCGCGCAGATAATGAAAGCCGGTATCCACGCGCCGCTAGCGCGGTTCATGGCCGGGTTTTCTTCAGGAAACGCCAGCGAAAGCGTGGAGGGCAGCATCATTAGCGGCACAGCCACCAACAAAAATAGATCCTGCCAGTTGCGCGAGCGCGCATAGCGCATCGCCACGATTGATACGCCAAGCAGGAACAGAGCCGCGCTGACAAGATCGAAAGCTGGACGACCTACAAGCCCCACAGTCCAGATCTGTCCACCGGAAATATTAAACATCGCAAGCGCGCGCACCACGTTTTGCAGAAAGATCAGCAAAACGGGCCCGGGATATGGGCGCTCCGTCTCGCTGACCCGTGTCAGCATGCGCTCACCGAATTGCGCGAAGTTGTCCACCAGATAGCGCAGCAGCGGCGTAAATACAATGAGAGAGACCAGAGCCAGTACAGCAAAGCCGATCAGGGCTCGGCGGCGTTGCTCGCGCGTGGCGCGATGAATAAGAAAAATGATCAACGCCGCGGCAATCACAAACGGCATGACGCGAAACGGAGTGTAGCCATACAAGCCGATGCCAAGGAAAAGTCCGGAGAGCAAGAAATCATTGAGGCTGCCGCGCCGCAAGCCACGTAACAAGTAATACAGCATGGGCGCGGCAAAGGTGGGGAAGAGCGAGAAGCGCAGGCCGATGCGGGCGATGATGTTCGTCCAAAAAGACAATCCAGTAAAGATGAACGCGAAAAGACCTACCCAGCGCCCGCCTAGCTCTTTGCCTAGCAGATACATATACACAAGTGAAATAAAAGCAAGTATCGCGGTGCCCAGCTTGAGGCTCTGAAAGGAAATACCCGTTCCAAATAACTGAGCCACAAGTGCGGTTAAATAAAACTGCAGAGGTTCACGTCCCGCATTACGAGGAAAGAAGATCGAAAATTGGCCATGCTGAATATCGTAGACGTCCAGCAGCTTCTCGGCGTGGTCACTGGTCATCTCGGGCGGCAGCGCACTCAGCTGGCTAAAGCGGAAGAAAGCGATCAGGGCGAAAGCCGCCACCAGCAGAATCGTCCAGCGCGAGATATTTAGATTCCAAACCCTTTGCTCCAGTCCTGTCCGAAACCGTTTCCATATGGAACGCGGGCTTTGACGGGTTTGCCAAAAAGCGGCCACGGCAAGAACTACCGAAAGGAACCAAAGGGAGACATTCAGGAAATTAAAACGATTGCCCACCGAAAACAGAAAGGTCAACCCAAAAAAGAAGAGGCTGAGCAATAGGGGCACGCGCCGAAATGTCAGCACGCCTTTTTCTTGCTTGGCCTCATCCAGCGCAGGCAGGCGCCATTCGCCTTTGCGCAGCGCCCAAACGCTTACGCCTGCAGCCATCAGGGCCAGCGCCGCCCCCGCCAAAACAGATCCTTGCGGCCCCGCCCAGGTGACTTGTGCAGCGACAAAAAGAAAGAAGGCCAGCAAGCTGCGCCAGGGAAGATTAGCTATTTGCAGGCCAGGCAACAGGCTGGCTGCCTTCGCCGCCCGCGGGCGAGCGGTTCGAACATTGCTAGCCTTGCCCTTAGGCAAAGCAGGCACCGACGGCGCCCGCTTGCCGGCGAGAACAGTTTTTATGTAATCGAGAACGCTAAGCTCAGGCATTTGGTTTTGCAAGCGGCTGAATGCCGTCGATGATTGTATCTCAGGGTACTAAAGCAACTATGCGAACAGGTGAGCTTATTTCAATCTAATGCCCAAGACGATCAGGCTTTCTCCCGATCTTAGGGGCAGAAGGCTCAACCCTAATATCGCCTGCAAGCCGCCGGGCAGTCCATACCAAAGCCGCTGTATGGGAAGCGGCACTCCAGAGACATAAGGTGGATCCCAAAACCCATCCGAAAATACTTTGTCGGGTTTTATTCCAGCTTTATCGAGCAGCTCCAGCCATTCTTTTGGGCTGCGCAAATTAATATGTGTAGGGTCCTGATAGCCCACCCAATTCTTGCCCTTGCGAGAGTGCATGGGCGAGTCGGTATTGGGCGTAGCCAACACCAGCAAGCCGCCGGGGGCCAGCACCCGGCTCATTTCCGCGATGGCGCGCTCGGGGTTAGGCAGATGTTCGACCACATGCTTGGCAATCACGATCTGAAAGCTGCCGTCTGCGAAGGCCGAAAGGTCCTCGGCGTTTTGAATGCTGAAATGGCCGCCTGGCACGTTTTGCCGCGCCTGCTCCATGGCCCACTCATTTACATCCACGCCATACACATCATATTGGCCGGACAGGTTTTGAAGCAGGTGTCCAAGGCCGCAACCAACCTCGAGGACTTTTCCGGAGGTGGGGCCGTGCTTACGCGCCAGGATGGCGAAATAGCGATTGGACCACCAATATTGGCTGTATTTCGCAAAACTAACTTTGGCATAGCGCGCCGAATGAAAATACTCTTTATCAAACTTTCCGGCTGAGCTCATTGCGATATTTCCTATGCCTTGCGACAAATATAAAAGGTAAAAGCGCCTTGTTCGGCCGGCGTCGGATCCGCATGCTTTCCCACCAGCCGCGCGGTCGGCGCCAGGTTCCAGCGCGCCGAACTGAACAGCCAGCGGCCGGTCAGCAGATGCGGCAGCAAAGTGGGCGCTCCCAAATAATGGCCCCAATCCAAGGCGCGCATGGCCGCCGGAGGAAAATAATTCCAGGAACGCTCTAACTTCAGGCCAGCTTTGTGCAGGTGCTCACGCCAAACTTCAACGCCATCGGCGTGCTGCACGCGCGAAATGCGGCGGAACCAGGCGGTGTACGGACCGCGCAGGAATGGCAGCCAGCGCGGCACCCCCAAGGCTTCAAAATAAGTCGGGTTAGGCACACAAAAAACAAACGGAGCGCCCGGTTTGAGCAAGCGGCTCGTTTCTTTAAGCACAGCGCCCACATTAGGAATATGCTCGAGCACTGAATTACTCAGTGCAGAGGCGAAATAGGCATCAGGAAAGGGGGCGCGGCCGCCCTCTGCCTGGACCAAGTCTCGATAAGCTCCCCAGGTCTTCGCTTCCTGCAAAGAATGGTGGGCGGGATCCAAGCCCACGTCGATTTTTCGAGGAAAGGCTACGCTCGCGAAATGCCCGTCCCCGCAACCCACGTCCAATATGGGAGACGGCAACTCGAGATCTTGATAGTAATAAGCTTCCACGGCGCGCAAAACAGCCCGGAAATATGGAAGCGACCGCAGCATCGGCCACAAAAAAGAGTTTTGCTGCCCCGTTTGCCCTTTGGGCGCCGGGTCCTTCATCTGCTGGCTAGCTCTTGAGCGATCTCGGTGAAAAGCGCTTCGTGACGCGCCGCACACGTGTCGGGGCTGAACTCGTTGCGCAGCGCGGCCGCATCGCCCCGATATTTCCGCGGGTCGGCCAGCACAGCCAGGATATTCTGCGCCAGGGCAGCTGCGTCGCCAACCGGCGTCACGCGGCCCATGCCGGTCAGGCGTATTGGCTGGCGCACGCCGGGCAGATCGGAGGCCACCACTGGCTTGCCATTCATCATGGCTTCAATTTGCACGAAACCGAACGTTTCCGTTGAATTAGTGCTGGCAACTACGAGGAGGTCTATGTTGGGATAGAACGCGGCCATTTGCGCCATATCTAAGTTGCCCAGGAACTTCCATTGGCCCTCTTGCTGATAGCGCTCGATCTGCGGTCGCAGGCGGTCAAAATAAGATTCTTCGCCGAGCACATGTTCATATTGCCCGGCAAACCACACGATCGCGTTGGGGTGCTTTTCCAAAACAGCCGGCAGTGCCGCGATCAACAGTTCCACTCCTTTTTCGGCTGCAAAGCGCGTGGCCATAGCGATCACCGGATGCCGATTTTCAGGATTATGCCGCTCGGCAAAGGTTTTGATCTCTTGCGCTGCCGCCAGCGGCAATTCAACTGCGGGAGCAATGACGCGCACCTTCTTGGCAAAGCGGCGCAAAAAAGGCGAATGAGTGGCGAAGTCTTCTGTATACGAAGAAATGCGATGCGTGAAGCGCGCCGCCAAATCGTTCATGATATTTACAACCGCATTCACGATCCGATTGAACAAGCCGGGAGGCAGAGTGAGATCAGAATGATAAATAATGACCGTTGGCTTTTTCAGCAAGGAGCCGCGCAATGCCAAACCGGCTGCGTCGAATTGGGGCAAGTGCAATAAAACCGCATCGTGATTGCGCATCTCTCGTGTGGAAACCATACCAAATGACGGGATGATTACACCCTTACTTACACGCATCAGCACAGGTAAGCGCCGAATACGTACGCCATCCTGCGTTTCTTCCAACGGTAAATGTTTTTCGAACTGGGATGTTAGGACCGTCACCTGGTGGCCACGGCGCACAAGCGCCTTGGCCAACCGCTCCGCGTAGATGGTTAGCCCGCTGGTGTGCGGCCGATAATAGGTAAGCACCGTGAGAATGCGCACGGCCTGAGTTTATCGTAACTTACTCGAACAGGTCGCGATGTGCCTGCACCCACTCCACCAGTTCGCGCGCGCCATTTTCGACATTGATGGTGGGCGCCCAGTTCAATTCTTTTTTGGCTTTGCGAATATCGCTGATATAGACCTTCTGGTCACCAGGACGCGGCTTGGCCCATTTGACCGGGATCTTACGCCCTAGCATTTCTTCGAGCATGGGTCCACATTCGCGCCAAATGGAAAGGGTGAACTTGGGCCCGCCGCCTATGTTGTAGATTTGCCCGGCTGATTTCTTGGAGCGCGCAATGGCGGCATCGTAGGCCGCTATCAGATCGCGCACGTGCAGCATATCGCGCACCTGTTTGCCATCCCCATAAATGGTGATGGGCCTGCGCAGCACCGCCGCGATGACGAACCAGGCCAGCCAGCCTTGGTCTTCGACGCCGAATTGGCGCGGGCCGTATATACAACTCTGGCGCATGACCACGCTGGGGATGCCATAGATGCGGGAATAATCGTGCACATATTGTTCGGCCGCGCCCTTGGAGCATCCATAAGGAG
>JBKJWG010000032.1:0-2963 GCA_046716985.1 Anaerolineales bacterium
GGCAGTGAGTTGCAGACTAACTACGAAAACTATAGCGAGGATTTTCATCCATCTGGCTAACCAATTCATCTTTCCCTCCACGTTTGAGATCCCTTTAATCTCCAACATTATAGTGGATTTTCTAATCACCAATACTGAAAAATGCCATGTCCTAGATTTCGGCTTTACATGCGTCGTCCTATTTTATTGATGGTATAAACCTTTCGTGCTTCCAACCTTAAACGACGTCACCGAACTCGCCCGTAACGCGGGGGAAATTCTGCGTGTGGGTTTTGGACAGGTGCATCAGATCGATTTCAAGGGCGAGATCGATCTGGTTACCGAGGTAGATCACCAGTCGGAAGATTACATATTGGGGGAAATCAGCAAACGCTTTCCTGGCCACCGCGTATTCAGTGAAGAAAGTGGCGAGCGCAAGGGGTCGGACGAGGACATTTGGTACGTCGACCCCTTGGATGGCACACTCAATTATTCCCACGGCCTGGCCCTCTTCTGCGTTTCGATTGCTTACGCGCACAAAGGCCAGTTGGCGCTGGCGGCCATATATGACCCCATCGCCGATGAGCTCTTCGGCGCCGAACGCGGCCGCGGCGCACATCTGAATGGCTCACCCATCCACGTTTCGACGGTCAGCGAACTCAAGAGCAGCCTGCTGGTAACCGGCTTCCCCTACGACGCCTGGACCAACCCGGTCAACAATTTCGCCGAGTTCGAACGCTTTTCGAAGCGCAGCCAGGGCGTGCGGCGGCTGGGCTCCGCCGCGCTGGACCTGTGTTATGTGGCCGCCGGCCGCCTGGATGGCTTCTGGGAGATCCGCCTCAACGCGTGGGACGTGGCCGCCGGTGCGCTAATCGCGCAAGAAGCAGGCGCCACCGTAACTAGCGTGCGCGGCGGCGCAGATTTCATGAGCAAGCCGCAATCCGTGCTAGCGGCCAACGCGGCGCTGCACGCCAAGATGCTGGCGATCTTGCAAGAAAGCGATATCGCGAAGGGATAATAGCCAGATACAACGCTCCCCCTCTCCTGTTAACTGGAGAGGGGTTGGGGGTGAGGAGGGGGTTCAATAATAAGAAACCGGAGACGAAGCCTTCTGCTCCCCTCGCCCGCTCCGCGGGAGAGAGCCTGCCCTGACACGCCCTTCGCAAAGCGAAGTGGCCGGGAAGGGGGTTGGGGGTGAGGGGGTTCAACAGCTTGACAGACCCGCCCAAAAATCCCATTTTTTCTCAAACCCTGCTATTCTGCACACATAATAAGTATTGTTTAGTTACTGGGGGATTTTATGCTTACATTCGAAATGCTCTATGCCGTATTGCAAGGATTGCCCTCTTCATATCTTGACCACCTTGACAAAGAATGGATCCGCTTCTGCGTCCAAATCCAACTTGCCTTGGAAAAAGGTCATGATCCTATTTCTGCGTTAAGAACAGCCATCCAAAACGCTGAGGGTTGGCAGATTGAAAGCATGCGCAGGTCTTTCAAAAAGATGCACACAGTAATGCACTTAACCGGCCTCACCTATCGCCAAAAAGAAACGCTGGCAGCTTTGCGTGTGGCCGGGGTCGCTTCATTGGCGCAGCTTAGCCGAGTCCTCATGCGAGATCGCAGTGATATCCATAAGCGCCTGGCGGCCTTGGTCAAAAAAGGGTTGGCTATTAAATTTTTTCGCCCTGGTGGCGTTTACTATCTTGCAGTCTCGGGCCCCTTGCAAAGATCAGTAAAGTCTGCTGCCCATCAAGCTTTTTTCGAACTCATGGAGAATCTTCTGGCTGATCCAAATTCTAAAGCTACAAAACCTCCCATACCTCCCACATCCCCCACATCCCCCAAACACACCACGTTCCCCACATCGCCCACACCGACCCCGTCCCTCGGTTCGCTGGATGGAGTTGCGTTAGTCGGCGCAGCCGACTAGCACACTCCCCTAGCAGCGCTCTTCTGCGCTGCGTAGCAGCCTGCCCCACTCTTCTAAACTAAGCGTTTGCGGGCGGCGGCCCGGGTCGATGCCCGCGGCCTGTAGGCGGGCGGCCACCTGCTCCTTGGTCCACTCGGGCAGCGCGGCCAGCGAATTCGCCAGCGTCTTGCGCTTTTGGGCGAAGGCGGCTTTGGTCAGCCGGAAGAACGCGTCCACTTTTTCGACGGGCAGGCGCGGCTGCGGATAGAGATCGACCAGCAGCACGGAGGAATCCACGTTGGGCGCGGGGTAAAACGCGCCGGCGGGAATGTGATGGGCGATGCGCGGCGCGCCGTAAAGCTGCACGCTCAACGCCAGCAGCGACATCTCCGGCGGCGCGGCGCTGGCGCGCTGCGCCACTTCGGTTTGCACGGTCAGTACCAACCGCGCCGGGCGCGGCTCGGATTCCAAGAGATGGCGGATAAGATTGGATGTCAGGTAATAAGGAATATTGGCCACCACCAAATAGCCACGGGATTGCACCAGCTTTGATAATTGCAAACGCAAAATATCGCCATGCACGATCTCGACGTTTGCGAAACTGGCGGTCTGCTCGCCGAGGATCGGCAGCAGCGCCGCATCCAGCTCCACTGCCACCACGCGGCGCGCCGCAGCCGCCAGGTGGCGCGTCAGCGAGCCGAGACCCGCGCCGACTTCGAGCACTTCGTCATTCGGCCCCACGCCGGCCGCTTGCACGATGCGCGCCAAATGGGTCTCATCGATCAGGAAATTTTGCCCGAGGCGTTTATTGGGGCGCAGCCCGTGCTGGCGCAGCAGCGCCGCCACGTTGATCGGTGCTACGGGAGCACTCATCCCGGCGGCCAAATCAGCGGTACATACGGCGGAACTGGTGTCGTGAAATAAACTGTAACCCATTGCGCCCACCCCACCCAATCAGAATCGCTGTAACCCAAATCCATCCAAGGGCGGCTCGGGTCAGGCGTGTAGCTGCCGGTGTCTCCAATAGTGCCGGGACCGTAACCGGGTACATAAACCGTGGAATATACAAGTT
>JBKJWG010000033.1:0-5835 GCA_046716985.1 Anaerolineales bacterium
CCGGCACCAAACATGCGCCCCCCCGCGGCGGGGCCGGGTCCTCTCCCCCCCCCCAGTGGGGGGAGGGGGGCCGGGGGTGAGGGGAATTTCTCCGGCTTCCCCGCCGGCAAGGTGCGCTTCACACGCATCCCCGCGCCCTTCTTCACCGAGCTGCTCCCGCAAATTGACGATCTCGCCGAGCTCAAGGTCACCCTCTACGCGTTCTGGAAGCTTGATCGCATGGAGGGCGAGCAACGCTACCTGCAGCCCGAAGATTTTTCCGAAGACGAAGTATTCATGAGCGGGCTGTCCGCCGACGGCTTGGATTCTGCGTTGGAGCGCGCGACCAAACGTGGCACATTATTGCAAGCCCAGCTAGAATTAGATGGCAAGCCGCGCAACTTTTATTTCCTCAACTCGGCACGCGGCCGCGAAGCGGTGCGCGCCCTGCAGGGCGGCGAATGGAAGCCCAGCAGCGATCCGCGCTATCCGATCGAGCTGGCGCAAGAGCGCAGCAACATCTTCGTGCTCTACGAGCGCCACATCGGGCCGCTCACGCCCATGATGGCCGACGCGCTCAAGGAAGCTGAGCAAGATTATCCGCAAGAATGGCTCGAGGAAGCCGTGCGGATCGCAGTGGAGAATAACAAACGGGCCTGGTCTTACGTGCAGGCCATTTTGAAACGTTGGCAGGATGAAGGACGCGATGAGCGACGAACTCAAGGGGATTCTGAAAAGGATCGAAGAAAATACGTCGAAGGTGAATTCTCCGACTTCATCGAACATTGAAGCCGGCGGCCACCTAAAACCAGAAATGGTCGGCGACCCCAACTGCCCGCATTGCGGCGGCTTGGGCTACGTGCGCGCCGACCTGCCGCTCGGCCATCCCGATTTCGGCAAGCTGCAAATTTGCGTATGCCGCAAAGATGAAGTCAGGCTGCACTCTCGCCGGCGGCTGTATGCCATCAGCCGCCTGGATGAACTCCAAGACCTGACCTTCGAGAGCTTCGAGCCGCGCGGCCGCGTCGGGCTGCCAGCCCGCCAAGCCGACTCGCTCGAGGCGGCCTACAATCAGTCCAAGAAATTCGCCACCGAGATGCAGGGCTGGCTCGTGCTCGAAGGCGGCTACGGCAGCGGCAAAACGCATCTCGCCGCCGGCATCGCCAACTTCGCCGTCGCCGTTGGTTTGCCCACTATTTTCATCACCGTGCCCGATCTGCTCGATACGCTGCGCTTCACCTACAGCTCGACCGAAGAAAGTTTCGAGGAGCGCTTCGAAGAAATTCGCCAGGCGCCGCTGCTGATCCTGGATGACTTCGGCACGCAGAACGCCACCGCCTGGGCGCAGGAAAAACTCTTCCAGATCATCAACCATCGCTACATCAACAAGCTGCCATTGGTGGTGACCACCAACTTGGCGCTCGACCAGATCGAGGGGCGCATCCGCTCGCGGCTCAGCGACCCCGAACTCGTCACCCAGCTCAAGATCCTGGCGCCCGATTTCCGCCGCCCCACCGACGACAGCAGCCAGAACGAGCTCTCCGCGCTGCACCTGCTGCGCGATCGCAACTTCGCCAGCTTCGACATGCGCGAGGGCGAAGGCCTGCCCGCCGAGGACAGCCGCAGCCTGAAGAAAGCCTTCGAGGCTGCCCGCAAATACGCCGAGAAGTCCAAAGGCTGGCTGGTGTTCACCGGCGCCCACGGCAGCGGCAAAACCCATTTGGCCGGCGCTATCGCCAACTACGCCCAAGACAGTGGGCTCATGCCGCTCTTCATCATGGTGCCCGACCTGCTGGACCACCTGCGCGCTACTTTCAACCCGGCCAGCCCGGTCAGCTACGACCAGCGCTTCGAAGAAATCCGCAACGCCGAGCTGCTCATCCTGGACGACCTCGGCACGCAGTCCGCAACGCCTTGGGCACGCGAGAAACTCTACCAACTCTTCACCCACCGCTACAACTCGCAAGCTCCCACCGTCATCACCACCGCCGACAGCCTCGACGAAATGGACGCTCGTATCCGTTCCCGCATGCTGGACACCCGTCTGTGCACGATCTACGCCCTCACGGCGCCGGCTTATACGGGAAGAAAGAAGAAATAGAGGTTGAATAGCCAGGTTGTGTAGAGTGTTTGGGGTCTAAAGGCATCTAAATATGAAACCTGAATCTCCTTCTGAACAATTAATGTATAGCACGGTCAAACTGAACACCGCGAGTGGCTCAGGGACTGGCTATTTTTTTCAATTCGAATTTGGAAAAGATAAATTCACACCCATCATAGTGACAAATAGACATGTAATTAATTCCAACGCGGATGAAATCGTAAGCTTCTATCTTCACCTGAAAGATGGCGAGAACCCGGCGGATAATAGTCTAAGCATCAACTATAAAACTAAATGGCAGTTCCATTCTACTCAAGATCTTTGCTTTTGTTTTTTAGCTCCGCTTTTGCATGAAATTAGAGAAAAACATAAAAAGGAAATCTTTTTTATTCCTCTGACGGAAGACCTCATTTGGGACAATGCAAAACTGAGTGAGTTAACGGCTATAGAAGACGTAGTAATGGTGGGATACCCGAGTGGCCTTTGGGACACGAAAAACAATTTTCCGCTTTTTAGAAAAGGAATTACTTCCTCCCATCCAGCGATTGACTTCAATAAAGAAAATATTGGTGCGGTTGACATAGCAAGTTTTCCCGGCTCGTCAGGTTCACCAATCTTTATTCTTGACGAAAAGGCCTACAGTAACAAAAAAGGGGAACTTGTGATTGGCGGACAACGGGTTGTGTTTTTGGGAACTCTGTTTAGCGGCCCACAGCTTGATACTGAAGGCAAGGTGGTGGTAATAGATGTTCCAACTCAGCAGACTATTTCTCTGCTTACACCTATGATGATTAATTTGGGCTATTATATAAAAGCAAATGCCCTTTTAGAATTCAGAGATTCTATTAGGAAGCAAATAAAATAAGGTGTGGGTTCATTCGTACTTGGAATTCACTAGCCACGCACCCTCACAACCGGCGACCTCGGGGCGTGGGGCGAGCAGCCTCTCGACAATCAACCTCGTTACTACCATGTCGGGTCTCAACTCAATAAGTTTGTTTCAATAATCATGTGAGATCAAATATCCGCTAGGGCGCAAGAAGAAATAAAAAGAGCGCCAATGGCGCTCTTTTTATTGCAATCCCAGTTTTACGTTGCGCAGCAACTGGGCATTGATGGCGACAACCACCGTGCTGGCCGACATCAGCATCGCACCAATCGCAGGCGATAACAGGATGCCGGCAGAAGCCAGCACACCCGCTGCCAGCGGTATGGCGATCACATTGTAGCCAGTAGCCCATATAAGGTTTTGGATCATCTTTTTGTAGCTTGCGCGGCTCAGTTCAAATACCTTTAGCACGTCTACCGGGTTACTGTTGACCAGGATAATTCCGGCGGATTCGACCGCCACATCAGTTCCGCTGCCGATGGCAATGCCTACATCCGCGCGGGCCAAGGCGGGGGCGTCATTGACCCCATCCCCAACCATAGCTACCTTTTTTCCTTGCTTTTGCAATTCGATGATCTGCTTGTCCTTATTTTCGGGCAATACTTCGGCGAAATAGCGATCAATACCCAATTCATTCGCTACAGCTTTGGCAACATCCTGACTGTCGCCAGTAATCATGACCACTTCAACGCCGATGGATTTGAGCCGTTTGACCACCTCAGCGCTTTCTGGGCGGACGGCATCGGCCAACGCTAAAGCGGCCACTGCCTGCTTGTCAGAGATCAGATAGACCACTGTTTGCCCCTTTTGCCCCACGTCGAGAGTGAATTTCTGCAATTCGGGCGACAATTTCACTCCAAGCTTCTCCAGCATTCGTGGGCCGCCCAAATAGAATTCCTTTCCGTCAATTTTGGCGCGCACGCCAAAGCCTTTCATGGCCTCAAAGTCAGTCGCTTTACGTAACTCCAACTTGCGCTCTGCTGCGGCGTTACGAACGGCCCTGGCAAGGTGATGCTCCGAATCGCCTTCAAGCGCGGCGGCCAGCCCCAAAACATTTTCTTCCTTCCACCCCTCGGAAACCTGGATGGCAACGACACTTTGTTCACCTTTTGTGAGCGTGCCCGTTTTATCAAATACCACAATGTCGATGCGGCGCGCTTCTTCCAAAGCTAAACGATTTTTGATGAGCAAACCATTCTTAGCCGCTTGGGTAGTTGTGATCGCTACAACTAATGGGACTGCCAGGCCCAGCGCATGTGGGCAGGCAATGACAAGGACTGTGACCATGCGCTCCAAAGCAAAAAGATCAAAGCCCTGAACGAGAGCCCAGGCCAAACCGGTGAGCAGCGCAGAGGCGAGCGCCACGTAGAAGAGCCACCCGGCCGCGCGGTCTGCAAGAATTTGCGTGCCCGATTTGCTTTGTTGGGCTTCTTTCACCAGGCGCATGATGCCGGCCAGAGCAGTACGCTCCCCTGTTGCGCTCACTTTGACGCGCAAACTGCCATCGCCGTTCAGCGCCCCAGCGATCACTTTGTCGCCTTTGCCCTTGTCAACGGGTTTTGATTCGCCGCTGATGAGCGCTTCGTTTACAGCCGACGAACCTTCAACCACCTCGCCATCCACGGGGATATTCGTCCCCGGGCGAACCAGCACGATATCGCCTTCCTTTAATTCCGTAACAGCTACCGTTTGCACACTACCGTCCGTCCCAACTCGCTCGGCTTCGTCGGGCATCAGCTTCGCCAATTCATCCAGGCTGCTGGATGCCTGGCGGACACTGCGCATTTCGATCCAATGGCCAAGTAACATGATGTCGATCAGCGTCACCAGTTCCCAATAAAAACCTTCGCCAAGGCTGAAGAAAAAGGCGGCTAAGCTGTAGATAAAAGCAACCGATATGGCCAGGCTGATCAGCAGCATCATGCCCGGTTGGCGTTTGCGCAACTCGGGCAAGGCCATCTGTAAAAACGGAAGACCGCCGTAAGCAAAGACGACCACGGAAAATAATGGCGCGATCCACGCATCGCCTGGAATTGCGGGCAGGGAAAAACCCAGCCATTCCTGGATCATTTCGCTAAAAAGAATTACCGGAATTGAAAGAAGCGAGGAAACAAAGAAACGGCGGCGGAAAAGGAATTCGTGACCGCTGTGATCTATATGGTCGTGAGTACTGTGAGTTTCGTGTTCAGATTGCCTAGCATGAACATGTTCGTGAGGATGATCAGGTTCATCCGCACCATTTATTTTCGGAACCAAGTCCATGCCACACTTAGGGCATTTTCCGGGTTTATTCTGCTGCACCTCCGGGTGCATCGGGCAGGTATATACGTTTGTTTTCATCTTTCCTCGTCTCACTGGGTCGACCGTTCGCCTGGCATCCAATCAATTTTGATTAGTGGCTTGCAATGACCACGGCGCATTTCATGGCAAATTATCAGCCGGCCGGAAGGTAGTTATCCATTCACGATTATGGGAGTAAACATCCCGGCTTCGTAATGACCAGTTAAATGGCAAGCAAACTCGATAGCGTTTAGAACTGTTGGCTCAAAAAAAGAAAATTCCACAGTCACTGTCGAGCCCGGGGTCAATTGCTCTTGACCTACATACAAGAGAGCGCCAGGCATGCCATTCCCCATTGCCCCCATGTCGTGGCCTTCCATATCCATATCCATTCCTTGTGCGCCCGGAGGCATGATGGTGAACTCATGGTTCAGCGCCCCAGCGTTCGTGATCACGAAGCGATAAGGCTTTCCCACTTGGAATGTTGTGACAGGCGATTGAATGCCGAACTCGGTTAGCGTGATCTCTACGAGTTCAGGCGTTTGAGTACTGCATGCCGAAAGTGCTAAAGCAGACGCAACCGCCA
>JBKJWG010000034.1:0-2940 GCA_046716985.1 Anaerolineales bacterium
TCCTGGAACTGGCGCAGCTTGCGCATGGGGATGGTGTGCCCCAGGTGTAGATCGGTGGTGCGCGGGTCGAAGCCGGCGTAGACGCGCAACTTGCGCCCGCCCTTTTCGGCTTCCTGCAGGCGCTGGCGCAATTCGGCTTCCATGGCGCGCTTCAATTCCGCGTCGCCATATTGCGTGCCCTGCATCAAGGTGGCTACTTGTTCATCTATCTTCATTCACGCGCTCCATATTAAAAAAAGACGCCCTCGTTGGCGAGGGCGCGCAGATGCCATCACCAAACTTCAGCGAGCAAGGGCGTAAGCATAAAACAGCAGAAATTTAATCTTCAGCGCGGCATTATAGCACGCATGGGCGATATGCTATAATCGCCGCTGTTGCGAAAACAATCACAAACGCGATTATGCAACCCAGCCTAAAGGACCCAGTCCTCGTACTCAACACGAATTACGAACCCCTGAACGTTTGCACCATTCGCCGGGCCATGGGGCTCATCTTCTCCGATAAGGCCTCGATGCTGGCCAACGGCCGCGGCGAGATCCATACTTCCCGCGACATCTTCCCCGCCCCTTCTGTCATTCGCCTAGAGCGCATGATCAAGCGTCCCCGCCCCAGCGTCAAGCTGAATAAACAGGAAGTGTTCCGCCGCGACGGCCACGCCTGTCAATACTGCGGGCGCAACGGCGTCGAGCTGACACTCGACCATGTCATCCCGCGCCGCCTGGGTGGCAAGCACAGTTGGGATAATTTGGTGACGGCGTGCCGGGTGTGCAATCACCGCAAGGGCGGGCGCATGGCGGACAGCGCCGGCATGGCGCTGCTCAATCGCCCGAAAGCGCCCACCGCGTCGGCCCAATATATTTTCGGGCGCTATCTCAACCAAAATAGCGACTGGAGTTCTTATATCGTAGGCTGGTAGCGCAGCAGAGGACAGGTGGCAGAGGACAGATGACAGAATAACGGCGAAAGCCGTTTTTGTTTTGAAAAAGTACCCTTATGAATTAGCGTCTATTTGAACTTTTCGGGCTATTGCGTTTGAGAACGGGTTCTCAGAATCCCCGCCCACAAACGGGGCGGGCGTGGAGGTTGTAGGGATTGTAGGCGTTGTAGGGATTGTAGGGATTGTAGGCGTTGTAGGCGTTGTAGGTGTTGTAGTTAATACAGACTCCGCCAGATCTTTCAGTAAAGACGCTAGGATTCGGTTGACGGCCAACTTGCTCTGTTTATCCAGCGGTTTGGCTATAGCCATATAGAACACCCCGGTGGGTTGGAAGAATTTGAGGGCATAGCCCTTCTTGACCAGGTTATTCAGGCGCCTAAATGTGTTGCTGCGATCCTGCTGCAAGATGCTGGACAATTGAGATAAAGAAGCAGCTTTAGAATATCTAAGGGCGGCCAGCGCTTCCTTCTCGCGACGGGAAAGATCATCCAGATGCATTACCGAAAAGAGTTCTTGCAGGGTCTTGCGGATAACGGCGCGTTGACTTCCTCCAGCCTTCTCAAACGCAATGATCAAGGCTAAAGCGGGGTCTGCTCCATTTTCACGAGCTCGATAAATGGACAAACAAAATGAGGCCCAATCGTCGCTTAAGAATTCGGTGTATTTGGGCGGCAGACCCTGCAGGATGGCGTAGAGCAAGTCGATCGTTAGCATAAGACCCCCGAGTTGGAATAGGCAATTAATGACACAGCTAGAAGGAGTTATGTGTTTTTTGTAAGAATAATCAAGGTACTGGACAATGGGGGGAAGCTGCGTTTTGTGCCTATTGTTCGGGGCTAATTAGTACCGCTGTGAGCGTAGCAATGCTACGCCCTACGGTGTGGCGGGTTTTTTGGAAGAATAATCGGTGTTGGAGAGTGAAAAAAAGGGGCGTCGCTGCCCTAAAATCCCCGCTAATTAATTGGCGCCATAGTGGGCGTAGCATGCGGCTTGCGAAGCAAGCGACGCCCCTACGGAACATTTAGTGAAGAGTTAGATGGCGGTGAACCGTATGAGCAAGTCCAATAACCTCGTCATTCCGAGGAGAGCTTCACTCGACGAGGAATCCCTTGGGGGAAGCTAAGGCACGTTCTGACGTGAAAAGGGGGTGGGTCCCTTGGCCCGAGGGACTCCTCGCTTCGCTCGGAGTGACAAAGAAATTATTTCTTTTTAGATCTCTGCGAAAATTTTGTGTGCCGATAAATGAGCGAAACCACGGCAAACACCAGAATGCCTGCCATTAAAGTCTGGTTGGCGTTAAAGCCGCCAACCTGTGAAGCGTCTAAGCGCAGGAAATCCAGCAGGATGCGAATCGTGGGATAGGTGATCAGATAAGCCAGGAAAACGTCACCTGGCTTCAATTGTTTGGCATAGGTGCGGCCAAGCCAGACCAGGAAAAAAACAGAAGCCAAACTCCATAGAGATTCGTAAAGAAAGATGGGGTGATAAGTGGAATATTGGACGAACTCCGGCAGACGGTGCTCAGGTGCAATGGTGATAGCCCAGGGGAGAGTAGAGGGGGCGCCATAGAGTTCCTGGTTGACGAAATTACCCCAGCGACCGATGGCCTGACCCAGTGCGAGCGCAGGGGCAATTACATCGATCCAGGCCAGGAATTTTTCGCCGCGCTGGCGGCACATGATATACAGCGCCAATGCGCCACCGATGACGGCGCCAGGGATGCCCAGGCCGCCGCGCCAGATCGCTAACGCATCGATCGGGTGGGTCAAATAGTATTGGGTGGTGATGCCGACCGCCACCATCGAAGGCGGAGGGGTGAGGATGTGCCAAAGGCGCGCACCGAGCACGCCGCCGATGGTCACCCAGAAAAGGCAATCCCAGATGAACTCAGCGTTCATCCTGCGTTTCTTGGCCAGGTTCTCGGCCAAGTAGGCTGCGGCCACCACTCCCAGCATGAGGATGATGCCGTAAAAACGAATGTAAAGCGGGCCGAGATGTATCCC
>JBKJWG010000035.1:0-5464 GCA_046716985.1 Anaerolineales bacterium
CTTCCCAGCCGCGAAACTCGGGCGGCCGGGTGTAGTGCGGGTGCTCCAGTAGGCCGCTGGCGTGCGAATCGGTGATTGCGCCCTCGGGGTCACCCAGGGCGCCGGGGATGTTGCGCGCTACAGCGTCGATCAGCAGCAGGGCGGGCAGCTCGCCGCCGGTGAGCACGAAGTCACCGATGGAGATCTCATCTGTGGCAAGGTGCTGGCGCACACGCTCGTCCACGCCTTCATAGCGCCCGCAGATCAGGGCGAGGTGATTGTGCTGGGCAAGTTCCTGGGCAATGGCTTGATTGAACGGCCGCCCCTGCGGGCTGAGCAAAATGACCGGAACATTGGGCGGCGCACCGAGCACGCTTTCCACCGCGGCGAAGATCGGCTCAGGTTTCATCACCATGCCACCGCCGCCGCCGTAAGGCTCGTCGTCGGTTACTTGATGCTTGTCGGTGGTGTAATCGCGAATGTTGTGCAGGCCGATATCGAGCAAGCCGGCCTGGCGGGCGCGTCCCAGGATGCTGGCATCCAAGTAGGGCGGGAATAATTCCGGGAAAAGGGTGAAAACTTCGATGCGCACGGGCTCATTCTAACCCTCTAGGGTTAACCTGCCTCTCATGGCGCTCGTTTTTTGCGAACGGTAAAATGCTCAGCATGTATCTCCGCGGCAGCCGCTGGCATATGCAGCGCGAGCGCAAAAAACGCCGGTCGAACCCGGCGTTTATTGGGCTATTAGTTATGCTCGTCTTGGCAGGCCTGTATTTCAATCGCTATGTGGTGCCCACCATCCCTCTGCCGCAAGCCCCCACCGTCACGCCCACCCGCGATCCCGAGTCCTACATCAACGCCGCTCTAGCTGCCTTTGCCGAGGGCAACCTGTTGCAAGCCATGGATAACTATCAGCAAGCTATTTTGGTGGACCCTGATAATCCGGCCATTTACATCGAACTGGCGCGCGTGCAGGTGTTGGCCGGCAAATATGAAGCCGCCCAAACCAGCGCCAGCAACGCGCTGCTGCTCAGCCCCGATAACCCTACCGCGCACGCCATCCTGGGTTGGGCGCTCAACTTCCTGGGCGACCGCGTCGGCGCGCGCGCTGCGCTGGAACGCGCCTTACAGCTCGACCCGAACAGCGCCGTGGCGCACGCTTTTTATGCCGAGCTGCTCGCCGACTTGGAACTCTACGAGCAAGCCGCGCAAGAATCGCGCTCGGCCGTGGAACTTGACGGCTCTCTGTTGGAGGTGCGCCGCTCGCGTGGATATGTACTAGAGCGCACCGGTAACTATGAAGAGGCCGCTTTCCAATACGAGCAAGCTTTATTGATAAATGATCGCATTGGCGATCTACATTTGGCGCTGGGCCGTGCTTATCGCGCCCTGGATCGCTACGACGATGCCATCGACCAGTTCGTCATTGCCGATTCGTTGAATCCGACTGACCCGTTGCCCAACACTTACATCGGCTTGATCTACATCACCACCGGAGAATTCGGGCGCGCCGTGCAGGCCATGCTGCAGGCCGCGCAGGAAGATCCTTCCAATCCGTTCCGGCATGGCAACCTGGGCGTGGCCTACTATCGCAACCAGCAGCCGCTGGAAGCCATCGATGAATTCACCCTGGCTATCCGCGGCGGCATGACCGCCGACGGCATTCCTGTACAAGGCGTGCCGCTCGAATATGGGCAGGTGGCGGCTTATTACTATATGTATGGTTTGCTGCTGGCGCGTGCCGACCGTTGCGCAGAAGCATTGCCGATTTCCCAAGCGCTCACCGCCAGCGTGCCGGATGACGCGATTGCCATCAGAAATGCCGAAGAGATGGTGTTGATCTGCGAAGGCGCCTCCGGGCAGCCTGCGCTTACTCCTACGCCAACTCCGACACCTGAAATGCAGGCTACTCCGCCAGAATAGCGTATGCGCGTTCCCCAACGAAGAAATTTATTTCACGACCCGGGCCGGCGCTCAAATCCGTTTCGCTTGCTATTGTGGGGCGGGCTGATTGTGGCGGGCTTGAGCACCATGCGCGGCATCGGCAGCGGCGAGATCCAGCCGCTGTTCCTGTCCACGCCGACTGCCACGCGCAGCGCTACCTCATATCGCGAAGAAGGCGCTGCCTTCTTCAACGCCGGCAACCTGGATGCGGCTATAGGCGCTTATCAGGATGCTCTGGCTGTCAACACCGATGATTACGTGGGTTGGACCGAACTGGCGCGCATCCAAACTTATTCTTCCAGCTTGCTCACTCAGGCAAACGCCCGCGATCGGCTGGCCGAAGCGCGTGCCAGCATCGAGCGCGCCGTGGAACTGGCGCCGCAAGACAGCATGGCGCATGCCGTGCACGCTTTCGTGCTCGATTGGAGTGCGGGCGCGGCCGGCAATGCCGCCGAGCGCCAATCGTTCTTGGCGGACGCCAGCACCGCAGCCATTCTGGCGGTGCAGCTGGATAATCGCAACGTGCTGGCGCTGGCCTATCAGGCCGAAGTGTACGTGGACCAGCAGCAGTATACGCAGGCCACTCAGTACGCTAACTTGGCATTGTCTCTGGATCCGAATTCGCTGGACACGCTGCGCGTCAACGCTTACGTGCTCGAATCGAGCGGCAACTATTCGGCAGCCATCGAGCAATATAAATTGGCGGCAGAGATCGCCCCCAATCTGACATTCCTATATATCTCCATTGGGCAAAACTATCGCCAGCTCGGCCTGCATGAGCAGGCGCTGGAATATTTCGATCGGGCCGCCAGCATCAATGAAGTGCTGGGCATCAAGGACCCGCTGCCCTATATCGCCATTGCCAAGACCTATGCGCGCGACGGCGAATTCTTCGCCGCGGCGCGCAACGCCGAGCGCGCCATCACCATCGACCCGCTCAACCCCGATTGGTATGGGCAATTGGGCATCATCTACTTTCGCTCACGCAATTACGAAGGCTCGGTGCCGGTGCTGCAATGCGCGGTGGAAGGCTGCACGGCAGCCGAAAACACCGACTGGGGCGTCGCTGTGAGCGGCATGCCGCTCAACGACGACACGCTGGTCTACTATTACACCTACGGCTCCGTGCTGGCCGCCTTGGACCATTGCGACGAGGCTACGCCGATCCTGGAGGCGTTGCGTGCCTCATATGCAGCGGATGCCCTGGTGATGGGCATCGTCAATGAGAGCTTCGAGGTGTGCGCCACCCTGGCGGGTGCGGAAACGCCGGTTCCCTAATTCCATCAGAAATTTGTATAAAATTCAGCTCTTGTCTTGACTCAAATTGGCATCGTGGTATCATCATTAGCACTCAGAACAAATGAGTGCTAATTGTGCGCTTGGCGGTTCACGCCCGCACTGAACAACCCAAATCCTGTTAGGAGGCATTTGTATGGCAATTTCACTCAAACCGCTCGCCGATCGCGTATTGGTGGAGCCCATAGAGGACGAGGAGATCACCCCGGGTGGCATCGTCCTGCCGGAGACGGCCAAGGAAAAACCGCAGCGCGGCAAACTGCTCGCAGTCGGCCCCGGGGGGCGCGATGAGGATGGCAAGATGATCGTCATGGAGGTCTCTGTTGGAGATACCGTGCTGTTCGCCAAGTATTCTGGCACTGAGATCAAGATGGACGGCAAGAAGTTGCTGATCCTGCGCCAATCTGACTTATTGGCGATCGTCGGCGGCAAGGACGCCCCCACGAAAACAAAATCACCGAAATCATAAGGAGATTCACTGTATGGCAAAACAACTCGCCTTTTCAGAAGATGCACGCCGCCATTTATTGCGCGGCGTAGACGCGGTCGCCGAGGCCGTGGTCACCACATTGGGCCCCAAGGGCCGCAACGTGGCGCTTGACCGCAAGTTCGGCGCTCCCACCATTACCCATGACGGCGTGACCGTGGCCAAGGAAGTGGAGCTGGAAGACCCGTTTGAAAATATGGGCGCCCAGCTGCTCAAAGAAGCTGCTTCCAAGACCAACGACATCGCCGGCGACGGCACCACCACCAGCACCCTTCTGGCGCATGCCATCGTGACCGATGGCATGAAGAACCTGGCCGCTGGGGCCAACCCGATGATGCTCAAGCGCGGCATCGAAGCCGCCACCAAAGCCGTGGCCGCTGAGATCACTAGCAAGGCTATCGAGCTCAAGACAAAGGCCGACATTGCTAATGTGGCCTCCGTCTCCGCTCAAGATCGCGCCATCGGCGAGCTGATCGCGGATGTGTTCGACAAGGTCGGCAACGACGGCGTTATCACCGTCGAAGATTCGCAAGGTCTGGAATTTGAAACCGAATACGTGGAAGGTATGCAGTTCGATCGCGGTTACCTCTCCGCTTACTTCGTCACCAATCCCGAATCCATGGAAGCGGTGATCGAAGACGCCCAGATTTTAATTTACGACAAGAAGATCTCGGCTGCCCAAGACATGGTGCCGCTGCTCGAGAAACTGGTGCAAACCGGCAAGCGCAACCTGGTCATCATCGCTGAAGATATTGACGGCGAAGCGCTGGCCACCTTGGTGCTGAACAAGCTGCGCGGCATGCTCAACGTGGTGGGTGTCAAGGCCCCCGGCTTTGGCGACCGCCGCAAGGCCATGCTGCAAGACATCGCCATCCTCACCGGCGCGTCCGTGATCTCGGAAGAGATCGGTCGCAAGCTGGAAAGCGCCACGTTGGAAGATCTCGGCCATGCCGAGAAGGTTATGGTCGATAAAGACAATACCACCATCATAGGCGGCAAAGGCAATGAAAAGGCCATCAAAGGCCGCATCGAAGAAATTCGTGTTGAAAAAGAAAACAGCACCAGCGATTACGACAAAGAGAAGCTGGATGAGCGTTTGGCCAAGCTCACCGGTGGCGTAGCCATCATCCGTGTGGGTGCGGCCACTGAAACTGAGCTGAAGGAAAAGAAGCACCGCGTTGAGGATGCTGTCTCGGCTACCCATGCCGCCATCGAAGAGGGCATTGTGCCCGGCGGCGGCGTGGCTTTGCTGAACGCGCGCGCCGTGCTCGATAAGCTCAAAGTGGCTGGCGATGACGAAAAGGTCGGCGTGCAAATCGTGCGCCGCGCCCTGGAGATGCCCATGCGCCGCATCACGGAGAACGCCGGCCAAGATGGTTCGGTGATCGTGGACGGTGTGCTGCGCAAGCAAGCTGAGCTGAAGAATAAGAACATCGGCTACGACGTGCTGGCTGAAGACTTCGTCGATATGGTTGAAAAGGGTTGGATCGACCCCGCCAAGGTAACACGTGGTGCACTGGAGAATGCGGCTTCGATTGCTGCTATGATCCTGACCACCGAAGCCTTGGTGACCGACTTGCCCGAGAAGGATAGATCTGCGCCTCCTCCGATGCCGGAGTACTAAACCAGTAAAAGATTTCAAAGAGAAGCCCTGGAAACAGGGCTTCTCTTTTTTATTGCCTACTTGACATAGAACTTATGTTCTATTACCATCTTTTCCCTGAATATGAGTTTACAAACTAACATGCTGGTTCCTGG
>JBKJWG010000036.1:0-13485 GCA_046716985.1 Anaerolineales bacterium
GCAGCACGCCGTGCTCGACACCATGGATCACAGAACCGGAGCCCAGGAAAAGCAGGGCTTTGAAGAAGGCATGCGTAACCAAATGGAACGCGGCTGCCACATACGCACCGATGCCGAGCGCGGCGATCATGTAGCCCAGTTGCGAAATAGTCGAATAAGCCAGCACGCGCTTGATATCTTTTTGCGTCAGCGCGATGGTGGCGCCGAACAACGCCGTAAAGGCGCCCATGAAGGCCATCGCCATCATGGGTGGGGTCAGCGCGCCTTCCACCCAGCCGGCGGAAAGCAACGGGAACATGCGAATGACCATGTACACGCCGGCCGAAACCATAGTCGCCGCATGGATCATGGCCGAGACCGGGGTCGGGCCTTCCATCGCGTCCGGCAGCCACACGTGCAGCGGCCACTGGGCCGATTTGCCGACTGTGCCGATGAAGAGCAGCAAGCCGATCAATGCTGCAACGGAAAGTCCAAAATATCCGCTGGCAGTGCTGGCCAGAGTTTCGAGGACTTGCGGGTTATGCAAAATTTCGCGGAAGTTCAGCGTGCCCGTGGCCGAGTACAGCGCCACGATGCCCAGCAGCATGAACACGTCGCCCACGCGGGTGGTCAGGAAAGCTTTGATGGCTGCATCACGGGCAGATTGTTTGGCGTACCAGAAGCCGATCAGCAAATAAGAGCATAAGCCCATGATCTCCCAGCCCACGAACAGCGTAAGCAAATTGTCAGAGACAACCAAAGTAAACATGCCGAATGCGAACAAAGCGATGAAGGCAAAGAAGCGCGCATACATCGGCTCGATGGAGGGCACCTTGTGCCCATGCGCCTCGGCGCCGTGCGGCGGCAAGCCGGGCACATCCTGCTCGCCTTTGAGCGCGCCGAAGTTGTGATAGCCGATGCTATAGATGAAGATCATCAGCACTGTCCACGACACGAAGAACAGCGTCACCGCCGACAGCGGGTCGACCAGAATGCCAATCGAAAACACGCTGGCGCCGGTGGGCAGCCATGCTATCGATGAAGTGATCGGGTTCTCGCCTAAGTGACCTGTTCCAACAGCCGCCGCAAAAACCAGCATGCCCAGCAACCACGAAAGCCCGGCCGCAGCTACCGCCAGCGTGTGGCTAAGGCCATTGTTCTTGCGCGTGAATAAAAGGATCAAAAAGAACGCCAACAACGGCGGCAAAGGAATTAACCAGGTCAACAGTGCAGGGGACATTTAGTTGTTTACCACTTCATCAGGTCGATCTCGTCGGCCGCAACGGTCTTGCGGCGGCGATAAATAGAAATGATCAGCGCCAGACCCACCGCCACTTCGGCGGCGGCCACAGCGAAGACAATGATGGCGAAGGCCTGCCCGCCAATATTGTCGGAGGTCAGGTAGCGCCAAAACGCAACGACGTTGATGTTGACCGCGTTGAGCATCAGCTCAACGCCCATCAAAATGGCGACCGCGTTCTTGCGCGCCAGCACGCCATATAAGCCGATGCTGAAAAGTCCAGCCGCAAGAAATAAATACCAGGAGAGTGGGATCATTATTTGCTCTTCTTTTGCGGGCGAGCCACCACCAGTGCGCCGATCAGCGCCGCCAGCAGCAGCACGGAGGCGACTTCAAAGGGAATGACGTAGCCATCCGGCGAGACGAGCGCCTCGCCCAATTCGGCCACCGTGTCGCGGCTGGCGTCCAACGCCGGTGCCAGGCTGCTCACCGCCGGCCATAGGCCGATCAGAATGATCAGGCCAAAGAAGAACAACGCCGCCAGCATGGCCGCCCAACCGAAGTTCCGGTTGACTGTTTGTTCTTCGATCACGTCGCCCCGCGTCAGCATGACCGCGAAGATCATCAGGATCGCAATGGCGCCGATGTAGATCAGTACCTGGATAACGGCCAGGAAGCCGGCTTCCAATAAAACGAAGATGACTGCTACGCCGAAAAGGGCCACGATCAGCCACAGGGCGGCGTGCACCAGGTTTTGGCGAGTCACCATCATAAAAGCGCCCCACAAGATAAGGGCAGCAGTAAAGAGAAATACGACTTGCACTGGGGTCATGCCGCGCTCGCTCCTCTGTGCAGCCTTAAGCCGGCCGCGCCTCGGGGCGTTTCTTGAAGACTTTGCGTTCGCGGCGCTGGCGGCGCGAGGCGAAACGCAGGATCAGCCAGCTGGCAATCAGCACAACCACATTGCCGGCTAGTAGCGCCGGCACGCGCAATGAGCTATCTCCGTAGATCTTTTCCAGGATGGCAGTGAATATCAAAATCAAAAGAGTCACCGGCGTAAGGAACTTCCAATTGAAGGCCAGCATTTGGTCGATGCGAATGCGCGGCAGTGTGCTGCGTACCCACATCACAATGAAATAGCCAATTCCGGCCTTAGCCATCAAATACAGCACTCCAAGCAACTGATATTGCTCCGCGCCCGGGCCGCGCCAGCCGCCCAAAAACAAAATGGCAAAGAGCACCCCGATGGTGAAGGCATGTAGGAATTCGGCCGCAAAGAACAGGCCGAACTTCATGCCGGTATATTCAGTGTGATAACCAGCCACGATCTCTGATTCGGCTTCGATCAGGTCGAAGGGCGTGCGGCCCACTTCAGCGATCGAAGACACTAAGAAAATAACGCCGGCGATCGGCGCTATAAAGATGAACCACACATCCTGATCTTGCACAATTTGATTCAGCCCCATGCTGCGCGCCAGCAGCACTGGCACCAACAGAGTGATCAGCATGGGCACTTCGTAGGAGATCAGTTGCGCCACCGCGCGGAAAGCGCCCAGCAGCGCGTATTTATTATTCGAAGACCAGCCCGCCATCAGGATCGACAGGATGCCGAAGGAACCGACAGCGGCGACGTAGAGCACGCCCACATTGAGATCGGTGCCGATCCACGCGGAGGCGAACGGAATGACCGCCCAGATCAGCAGCACGGCCACCACGGAAATAATCGGTGCCAAGTTGAACACCAGCTTATCGGCCTTCTCCGGGATGCTGTCTTCTTTTGTGATCAGCTTGATCATGTCGGCAAAAGTTTGCAGCAAGCCATAAGGGCCGGCGCGGTTGGGTCCCAGGCGGTCTTGAAAGCGGGCCGCCACTTTGCGTTCCAACCAGATCAAGAAGATGACCAGGATCAACCCAAACGAAGCCACGATGATCACTCCGATGAACGTGACAATGAAGTTCACGATATCGGCTGGCACGTTCAGGTTGGTCAGAAAATCGACCAGCCAGGTGCGCAAGAAATCGATCGGGTCATTCAAAAAAGGCATCGTTATCCTTCGTTTAGTCGTTCAAATAAAAGAAGGCTGAATCTTTTTCCAGCCTCCGTCGATTCCCAATCAAGACCACTCAAGGGCGCCTTTGCGCCAGGCATAAAAAAGGCCGCCCACAAGAATGACGATGAAAAGCACGCCCTCCATCACCGCAAATAGCGGCAGCGCATCAAATGAAACCGCCCACGGGTACAAAAAGGCGGTTTCCACATCGAAGATCAGGAAGACCAGGGCGTAGATGTAATACTGAACCTTGAACTGCACCCAGGTCTCGCCCACCGTTTCCATGCCGCATTCATACGTCTCAAGCTTGATGGGATTGGGCTTATGCGGCGCCAAGAAGCGCGCCATCACGATGGGTAACAGGGGGAAAACAGCAGCGATGGAGACGAAAATTCCGATGAATAGCCAGCGATCAGGCATGGGTGTCCTTGGTGCGTTGGCGGCATTCTAACACAACTCGTTCGATTGTGCATCTTTCCGCAAACAAACTGCCCAAAAACCGCTCTTTCGTTAAATAACGGATGTGATTTTGACGATATTTCGCGGGTCGGCTATACTCACGGTCTCGCTCAAAAGTCCGACAAACGATTGATTACGAAGCAAGGAGAGCTGCGGATGGCCAAGAACGGCGCTTTCAGACTCACGTATGCCACCATGTACGACCCCCCGGCCGAAATGCACACGCGCTACGAGGCCGCCGTGGCGAACGCCAAAAAACACCTGGGCCGCGAATATGCCATGTGGATCGACGGCAAGGAAGTGTTGGCCAGTGAGAAATCAGAAAACCGCTCTCCCATAAACACCGAGCTGGTGCTGGGCATCTTCCAGCGCGCCAGTGTGGAGGACGCCGGCAAGGCTATGGCAGCCGCCCGCCGCGCCGCCAAAGACTGGGGTCGCCGCCCCTGGAAGCAGCGCATCAAACTGGTGCGCAAAGCCTGCGAGCTTATTGATAAACGCATTTATGAGTTTGGCGCCGCCATCTCGCTCGAAGCCGGAAAGAATCGCTTTGAGGCCCTGGCCGACGCAGCCGAGGCTGCCGATCTCATGCGCTTCGCCTGCGATCAGATCGAAGAGAACAACGGCTACGTCAAGAAAATGGGTCGCGACCCCCTCAAGGGTTACAAGGCCACCAACATTTCTAGCCTATTGCCTTACGGCGTTTGGGTGGTGGTCAGCCCCTTCAATTTCCCGGCCGCTCTCACCGCCGGTCCTATTGGTTCGGCTTTGGCGGCCGGCAATACCGTCGTCTACAAGCCAGCCGAAGACACACCCTGGGCTCCACGCCTGCTGGCGGAATGTTTCCGCGACGCAGGCTTCCCTGATGGCGTGGTGAATTTTGTCACCGGCAAGGGTTCCTTGGCTGGGCAAGCCATGATCGACAGCCCCGAGACGGATGGCGCTACATTCACCGGCTCGGTCGACGTAGGCATGCGCATCTATCGCTCCTTCGCCGCCGGCAAGTACCCGCGCCCCATACTACTCGAAATGGGCGGCAAGAACCCCGTGATCGTTTCCCGTCACGCAGACCTGGAGCGCGCCGTGCAAGGCATCTATCGTTCCGCCTTCGGTTATCAGGGCCAAAAGTGCGCCGCAGCCTCACGCATCTATGTCGAAGAACTTGTGTACAACAAGCTCATGGACAAGCTGGTGGCCACGACTAAAGGGCTCAAGATCGGCGACCCAACCAGAAAAGAAATTTTTCTGGGCCCGGTGATCAATGCCAACGCCTATAACAATTACAAGAATTTTGCCGAAGAACTGTCGCAGAGCGGCGAGTTTCTTACCGGCGGTAAAGTGCTTACCGATGGCGAATATGGCAAAGGCTATTTCTGCGAAGCTACGATCGTTGCCAATGTGCCGACTGATCATCGCTTATGGAAAGAAGAAATGTTCTTGCCGATTACCATGGTCCACAAGATCAAGAACCTGGACGAAGGCATGAACCTGGCCAATGATGTCAATTTCGGTCTGACTGCCGGCTTCTATGGCAACAAGAAAGAATCAGACTGGTTCTTTGAAAACATAAAAGCTGGCGTCACCTATGCCAACCGTCCGCAGGGCGCAACGAGCGGCGCCTGGCCCGGTTTCCAAACCTTCGGCGGCTGGAAGGGTTCGGGGTCGACAGGCAAGAATGTGGGCGGGCCGTATTACTTGCCGCTCTACATGCACGAACAAAGCAGAACTACAGTTGAATAGAGTTAACTAGAAAAGAGTTGAGGTGCTCAGGCGCATCGCGCAATTTCTGATTTGGCTCGGGTTGTTTGGAGTCTTTCTATTTATTGCCGCCTATAGCACCCGCGTGCATCGTTTCGATCTGCTCCTTGGCTCCGCCGGACTCATCTTGCTCAGTGCGTTGATATTGCGCAGGCCGCGAGCGCGCTTTGAACCCAGTCGCCGCTTTCGAACTTTGCGCAGATTGGGGCTGGTTGGACGCGGCGAAGAAGAAAAGACCGACTAACGTGCTATTCCTGCAAAAGATCTTTATCAATCCAGCAGATGGACGGCTGCGTAGCGGCTGGCGTTTGCTGGCATTTTTATTTTTGCTCTTCCTTATCATTCCTGTGGTGGTCTGGATTTTCGCTGGCTTGTCCGGGGTTTCACCGACGTTAGCCTTTCTCTCAGATCAGAATTTCATTGGTTTCGTCGGCATCACAGTTTCTGTGATCCTCGCCCGCCATTGGTACGATCGCCGTTCCTTCCAAAGTCTGGGGCTCACCTGGGACGCGGCCGCCGGACGCGACCTGCTTGTTGGCATCCTGATCGCCGGCGTTGTGATGGGCGCCATCTTCGTGGCGGAGTGGGCATTCGGCTGGCTGTCAGTATCGGGGTTGGCAAGTGAATCAAACCGCTCGGGACTGGTCGCCAATCTCGGATATTGGGCTGCCATCTTCATTATCGTGGGCTGGCATGAAGAATTGTTGTTTCGCGGCTACGCGACACAGAATCTGATTGACGGCTTGGGGCCACAGATCGGCTTATTTGTTTCGTCAGCGCTCTTTGCCCTGGCCCACTTGGCCAACCCCAATGTCAATTGGGCCGCTGTTCTCGGTCTTTTAGCAGCCGGGTATTTTCTGGCTTTCGGATATCTGCGCACCCGCCAACTGTGGCTGCCGATTGGTTTGCACATTGGCTGGAATTTCTTTGAGGGACCTATTTTCAGTTTTCCGGTAAGTGGCTTAGAATCATTCCGCTTGCTCAACGTGAATGTCCATGGGCCAGAATTATTCACCGGCGGCGCCTTCGGCCCGGAGGCGGGCTTGATCGTGCTGCCTGCTCTGGCTGTGGGAGCGGTTTTGATCGTCCTCTATACGAAAAAATTCCATCGACCTGCGGAGAATAAAAAATAAAAACAGTGCGGGGATTAAGATTTTTCTTTTTAGTACTGTTTTTAACCAGCCTGGCTTGCCAAACCTTCGTCGGTGGAGGCACGCCGCAGCCTGCCCTTGGCGATGCGAAGCCCACGCGTGTGCCCAGCCCCACTGCCCCGCCACCCATCACACGCCTAAGCGGAGTAGATCTTCCCATCATCGAATTTGCCCCACCTGCCGAAGAAGAGCGCGACCGCGACCGGCCCAGCTTGAGCAGTGACAGTTTCACTTTGGACAGTGAGCACTTCCGTATTCATTACACGCTCGAGGGCGACGATGCCATCCCGCCCCGCGATGCGAACGCGAATGAGATCCCCGACTATCTGGAAGAAGTTGCCCGTGCACTTGAATTTTCCTGGTACGCACAGGTGGAATATTTCGGTTGGTCTGCCCCACCTTCAGATGAGAACGCCGGAGGCGACGAACGCTACGACATCTATCTGATCAACATTCTGGGAAACTTCGCCGCCGGCCTCACCGCTTCCGACTGGAGCGACGAGTTGGTTGGCGACAATCCCAATAGCTCCCTGATCGAAGAAAACTCAACCCGCTCGTTCATCGTGCTGGATAACGATTACAAAGAGTACGAAGAATTTGAGGTCCCGGGGATCAGCCGGCTTGAATATATGCGCACTGTCGCAGCCCACGAGTTCAACCACGCCATCCAGTTCGGATACGACGGTCAGGAACCTCACGATTGGTTGTGGGAAGCGACGGCCACCTGGATGGAAGATGAGGTCTTCGATAGCATCAATGAAACCTTGCGCATCCTGCCCGCCGTGTTCAAATCTCCAGATACGTGCCAGATCGCCGAAGGCGGCTCAACCCGCGTTGAAGACGGGGCTCATTGGTACGGCATGTGGGTTTTGATGCGTTATCTTTCCGAACAATACGGCAACGAGGGTGTCCGCCGCATCTGGGAACTGGTTGCGTCTGAGGACGGTTACGACGTTTGGGATGCCATGCTGCTAGAGAAAGGCAGCAGTTTCGATACCTTTTTTACAGACTTCAGCTTGGCCCTATTGACTCGTGATTTCCAGGAAGGCGACAGTTATCCAGTCGTGCGCCTGGAGGGCAGGGTATCCGCCGAAAAGCAGTTTACTCCCGCGGATGGCGTGGAAGAAGTCTCCATGGACTATGTTCAGCTTCTTGGCGAGGAAATTTACACGGTGCACCTTGAGAGTACAGATCTGCTTGGGCTAGTGGTAGGTGTCAACGATAAGGAGAGTTACGTTTTTCCATTGATAGGCAATCAAGCAACAGTAGATTTCGGCGATTTTGAGCATATCTATTTGATCGTGCTCAATCTCAATCGTGCGCTGACAGCGGGCAACTGCCACCCCAGCGAGTACACGATCACGCTCGAGAGCGGCGGCACCGCACAGCAAGCCGCCCGCGTCTTGCCTTCTTTTCACTTTGAGTTGCCCCGCGTGGAACCATTCCACGAACCCGTAGATTACTTTGACGAATAAGTCTTAAATTAGCGATTCGCCACCAGCTACAGCGGGGGATATAATTTCGGGCTTGTTTTACCCATTCCGATAAACCGAGGTCGTAATTTGAAACTGATGAAAAGAACCTTATTTCTCATCCTGGTGCTGGGCTCGCTGGCCCTGAGTGCCTGCGCCGGAGCAGATACAGGCGAAAATTCTTCCGCGGTCTTCACCGAAGCAGCCCAGATCGCTTTTCAGGCTCTCACGGAAACAGCCGCGGCTGCCCCGCCCACATCCACGCCCACTGAGGCTCTGCCCACCGCCACTGCGACTCCGTCATTACCCAGTGCAACCCCAACACCACAGGGGACTCTTCCCACCAGCCAACCCATCGCAACACAAAAAACATCGGGTGGTTCGAATGCACCCTGCCTGCGTGCCTCGTTTGAAATTGAAACAATTCCAGATGGCACTGAATTCTATGCAGGTGAGACCTTCACAAAAACTTGGCGCTTAAAGAACACTGGCTCTTGCACTTGGACGGCGGCATTCAACGCTATGTGGGTCCAGGGTGACCTGATGGAAGCCGATTCGGTCGTGCCCTTCACAACCAAAGATATTTTCCCCGGTGAATACGCAATGATCTCGGTCAACATGAGGGCCCCTTCCGCCGGCCATTACAAGGGTTATTGGATGCTGCGCAGCGCTGATGGTATTATTTTTGGCGTTGGCACCAATGGCAAAGAATGGTTCTGGGTTGATATCGTGTCCAAGACTGTCATTGACGAGGACGAATAAAGGATCCTCGTTCAAAAAAGCCCGCAGTAGCAATAGCGGGCTTTTTTATTTAACAGACACGAATTGGATAAAGTGGTGTTAATCGTTAACATCCTCACAAACTACGCATAAGAGGTGGATAGAGTCCTCCGTATATGAGTGAAGAACGGCAAGTATTGATCACAGTTGAATTCAGCCCCCAGCAGCTCGATGAGCTCAGGGCCCTATCACCCTATATCAAGGTGCAATCTCACCCCTTGGCGCAAGGCGCCGAGCTGCCTGAGGATAAATGGGCGCGGGCGGAAGTACTTTACACTTTTCGCGCGTTGCCTCAACCCGAGCACGCGCCCAACCTGCGCTGGATCCAGTTTCACCTGGCTGGCATCGAGGAGCATCTGAACGCGCCTGTTTTGCATAGACCTGACGTGCAAGCCACGACGCTCAGCGGAGCCAATGCTCCCCAGGTAGCTGAGCATGCCCTGGCTCTGATGCTGGCTCTCGGCCACCACGTGGATGACATGCTAGTGGACCAGTTGCAGCGCAAATGGCCCACGCGCCGCGCTGAGCGCTACCTGGCCAACGAACTGCTTGGCAGCACAGTTGGCATCATTGGCTACGGCAGCATCGGCCAGCGCCTGGCGCGCTTGCTGCAATCCTTCGACGTCACCATCCTCGCCGCCAAGCGCGACCTGCTGAGCAATGACCGTCCGGACTATCTTGTCGACGGCCAAGGTGACCCGACCGCCAGCCTGGTGCGGCGCTTGTATCCCGGCAAAGCATTGCGCACGATGTTAAAAGATTGTGACTATATCGTGATCACCGTGCCGCTCACCGCGGACACGCGCGGTATGATCGGCGCCAAACAGTTGGCCGCGCTTAAGCCCAGCGCCTACCTGATCGATGTCTCTCGCGGCGGTGTGCTGGATCACACAGCTCTCATCAGCGCCCTCGAGAAGAAGCAGTTAGCCGGCGCGGCGCTGGATGTTTTCCCGGAGGAGCCGTTGGCTGCGGACAGCCCCTTATGGGAGCTGCCCAATGTGATCATCTCACCGCATGTGGCGGGGCTTAGCCCCCACTATCTAGAACGCGCCTTTGCGCTCTTTAAAGAAAATATGCGTCGCTACTTGGCCGGCGAAGATCTGCTCAACAAGATCAATCTGGAGCGCGGCTATTGATGGCCAACAAGATCGAAGCTGTCCTATTTGACCTGGGCGGCACACTGATCTATTTTGACGGAGCCTGGCCAGAGGTGATGCAGAGCGCCAATCAGGAGCTATTGTCGCATCTGCACGAGCAAGGGCTTCAGTTGAATGCAGAGAGCTTTGTGGCCGAATTTCGCCGCCGGCTGGAAGAATATTATTCTCAGCGCGAATCCGAATTCATTGAATACACCACCGCATTGGTCCTGCGCACGCTCCTCGCCGACCTTGGCTACAGAGATATCAGCCCCGAACTGCTGCGCCCGGCCCTCAAACGGCTTTACGCAGTTTCGCAAGCCCATTGGAAAGCCGAAAAAGAAACCTTGCCGGCTCTGAACGCATTGCAAGCCGCGGGCTACAAAATGGCGGTCATCTCCAACGCCAGCGACGACGATGATGTGCAAACCCTGGTCGATAATGCCGGCATCCGCTCCTATTTTGATTTCGTGCTCAGCTCGGCCGCCTGCGGTATCCGCAAACCCAACCCGCGCATTTTCGAGCTGGCCCTTGAGCGTTGGGGCTTTGCTGCCGAGCAGGCAGCCATGGTCGGCGACACGCTGGGGGCCGATATCCTCGGGGCGCGCAACGCCGGCCTATACAGTATTTGGATCACGCGCCGCGCAGATACAGGTGGCAACCGCGCCCACACTGACACTATTCAACCGGATGCGCAAATCAGCACGGTGGGAGAGTTGCCAGACTTATTGACCAATCTGGAGTTAAACGTGCCTGCCTAAAGGTTTCGCCGCCAAAAATAAATCCCCGAACCTAAAGCAACTAACACACCTAAAAAGCCCACCACGATCAACAAATTTTCTCGCTGATCTGCGGGCAGGAGCAATTCTGCTCTTCCGGCGGATAGAGCATGCGAAATTCTAGGGTCAATCCTTGGCCCCTGTCGCCGTGGCAAGCCATGCAATTTAGCCAAAAATCCTGGGCGCCTATATCCGCCTGAGAGGGCTCGGTAGGGAGCGTTGGCTCAGCGAGGCGCTCAAAGTCAAAAGTAGGGTAATAGTGGGTTTCAGTTGGCTACTTAAAAGTGTTCCCTCTTGGGAAGCGAACGCTGTCAGGAACAGCGCCATCCCAAGAGGGAAAAACAGCAAGCCGCAGGAAGACGAGCACAGCCCTGTTATGTTTTACCGCGCATGCGTGGGTCCAAAACGTCACGCAACGCATCCCCCACCAGGTTCCACCCCATAACGAAAAGCACCAGGGTTAGACCAGGATAAACCACAATGTACCAATAGGTGCCCAGGCTAGGGATCCAGTTGCGCGCAAAGCTCAGAATCTGGCCCCAGTCGGCGTAGCCCACTGCGGTGCCAACGCCCAGAAAGGATAAGGCTGCAAACCCAAGCACCACATCACCGATGGCAAGCGAGGCTAACACCATGGTAGGGAAGATGGCATTAGGCAGAATGTGGCGGAAGAGGATGCCGCTGTCTTTTACCCCGATCACGCGTGCCGCCATAACGTAGTCACGCTCCTTAATAGACAAAATATCTCCGCGAATGAGGCGCGAATATCCCATCCATCCAAATGTGATCAGCGCCACCATCGAAGGAATTAAACTTCGACCAATTCTGGGGGTGAGGATGGCCGTCAGGATCAGGGCCGCCAGGATGAACGGCAGGGTCAGGAAAATATCCACGATGCGCATAATGACGTTATCGACGACCCCGCCATAATAAGCAGAGATGGAGCCCACCACAATGCCGATGGCGAAGGTGGCCACAACTACGACGAAGCCTGTTTTGAACGCTGTGCGTGTGCCCCAAATGACGGCGTAGAAAATGTCATACTGTCCCGAGGTTGTGCCCAGGAGATGGGTCCACTGGTCGGTCTTCATAATGGGTTTCCACCAGAAGGGCAGGTCAGGCGCGTTATGCACCCACGGAGAACCCGGGGCCAGCGGCTCCGACTTATATCCATCGCGCGGCATCTGGTAAGGGTCAGCGGGGCCCGGGATGATCAGCGGCGCCGCTAACGCAACCAATACAAACAATCCGATCAGAATAAACCCAAAAATGGATGCAGGTGTTTTCAACAGACCGCTGAGGATGCGATAGTTTTCTGGACCCAAAACGCGTTCAACCGAGCCGATTTTGCGCAAGGGCAGGCCACCTCTCAATGCACCGAGTTCAGCAGCTGGGGTTGTCACAATTTCAGCCATGCTGCCTCCTCAAGCCAAACGAACGCGCGGGTCGATCACCGCGTAGAGAACATCAACGACCAGATTAGACATAATGAGAATGAGCCCGGTAAACAAGGCGAAACCGAGTGTGGTGATCACATCCAGTTGTTGGGCGGCGCTGGCCGCAGCTTGCCCGATACCCGGATAGTTAAATACCGTTTCGGTGATCACGACCCCGCCTAGCAAGCCCACCACCGCAAAGCCGGCCAGGGTGATGACGGGAATCATCGCGTTCGGTTTGGCATGTTTGTTGACCACGTCACTTTCACGCAACCCCTTTGCGCGCGCCGTGGTCACGTATTCCATACGCAAAGTTTCCAGCATGGAAGAGCGCGTGACGCGCAGGAAGGTGGCCCAGGTGATATAGGATAGGGTCAGGATAGGCAGCACCATGTGCCGCAATGCGTCCAGGAAGATGTCGATGCGCCCATTCAGCAGTGCGTCAAAGGTCAGTAATTTAGTGTAATGATGGAAATCGGGCAAAAACACGGCTTGGCTGGCCCAGCCAGTGAGCCTGCCGGGTGGGAACCATTCCAAGTTGGCATAAAAGACGATAAGAGCCAACAAACCAAAAACAAAAGTGGGCAAGGATGCTCCCACGATGCTAAACATCCTTAATGCTTGATCGATAATGCTATTGTGGTGCACGGCAGCCTGAACGCCCAGCCAGATGCCAACCAGGATCACCGGGGCGACCGCCCAAATAGTTAGGTCAAGTGTGTTCGGAAATCTAGTACCGATTAATGTGGCCACAGGCTGCGAAGCGGTCCGCGAGTAACCAAAATCGCCGTACAGAATTCCGCCGTGCCTCACCCCCAGGGTGTCTACACGTCCGGTCAGCCAAGTCCAGTATTGCATGTGGATCGGGTCGTCCAAGCCATAGATTTTAATGATGCCCTCCATGGCGTGCTCATTTCTGGGAATATCGCGAATATAGAGGGCGGCTCGCTCTTCCGGCGACAGAACTTGCAGCATAAGAAAAATAAGCACCGTCACGCCGAACAGCAGCACCGGCACCAAAAGCAAGCGGCGGATAATGTACGTTGTCATTTAGACCTCGCTTCTATCCAATTTTCTTTTGTGAAGCGAACTGAAGAATTTCAATGCGCTTCACAAGAGAAAGTGGATATGGGGGCCTGTTGCCAGGCCCCCATATTTGTAGCTTTTTCTACTACTAGTCTTTGCTGACGGGATAGTACCAGAAGCCGGCGAGGATTGGGTTAGCAACCAACCCTTGCACCCAGCGC
>JBKJWG010000037.1:0-3962 GCA_046716985.1 Anaerolineales bacterium
GTATTGGGATCACTGTGAGCTTGTTCCATAAAGGAGATAGATATCCAGACGAGTTAACAGAAACGGGTTTAGTTTTTCACTATCCAAATACTGGAAGGTTTGGGGCAACTGATCAAAATGAAATAGAGGCAACAAAAGTGGCCGCCTCCTACTCGTTACCTATATTTATTATTACAGTGAACCCATTGGATACCTCGACGAGAGATGTTAAAAAAGGATTCATAACAGGCTGGGACGATGAAGGGCAAACTTTCACAATTAAGTTTTCAGATTTCAAGCCAACGACTATCAAAGTCGTCCCTCAACTCAGGGAGATTTCACTTCCATTTCTACTCGATTCAACTGATACGAAGAAAAAGGAAATCTTAACTACTGCATACTCTCGAGACCCCAATTTTAAAGCTTCACTAATTTCACGATATGGAGCGAAATGTGCGGTGTGCGATATGGATATTTTAGAGTTGCTAGATGGTGCACATATCAAAGGGAAACAATATGGCGGATCGGATGATGACCGTAACGGATTGGTTCTTTGTGCTATCCACCATCGTGCATTGGACGCAAACCTTTTTCTCATAAGTCCGGATAAATATATTGTTCATGGATCACCCAACGGGCCCTCACTAGAAAGTTTAGGGATAAAAAGAGCAGACATTAAACATCTGAAAAATTTACCGCATCCGGATGCACTTAGATGGTTCTGGGAACATCGGTCCGACAAATTTGGAAGTCTGACATGAAAATTCCTACCGCGGATACGGCTAGTGGGGGCACACAACACAATTTCACCCAACTGCCCCCTTAACATCCGCCCCACTTACTCCACAAAACTGCCGATTCATGCAGTAATAAACGCATGCTGGCTCCCAGCTCCCTAACTGCGCACCCAGCCCGCCGCAGCCTAAAGCGTGGATTTGCAACTTATGTTTTTTTGAAATATCCCAGGTCTTCCAATCTTTTCCGGGATTCCGCAATCTCTTCAGGATCAAACAATCCAGCGTATTTGTCCTTCATTACAATTGCTTCCACCGACTCGTCTAAAAGACCAAGATTGTAAAGGTCAAATAATCCTGTTTGCGGCTCTTGGGTAGCAAGTAAACGTTTCGCAGTTTTTACTGCTCCATACTCGGAAAGCATTTGCATAAAACGCGCTGGCGTGAATCCTCGCTCTCTTGCCGCTCCAATAATGCCTTCAAACTCATTCATCAGGTCTTCTTCTAATCCCATTCGTTCCTCCTCGGTAAATCAGCAATCAGAAATTTGAAATTTTCCGCCCTTCACCCCTCATCCTTCAACAATTTCCCCACGATCTCCGGGTGATCCAGCAGCCCGGGGCCCATGGCCACTAGCCGTCGCAGCAGTTCCTCCCATTGCGGCTCCTTCTTGAACAGCGGCCCCAGCAGCGCGCGGGCCTCCTCGATCAGGGCTTGGTTATCCGCCAGCACCAGCGCTTGCCAAAACGTCATCTCGCTGGCGACCGGGCTCAACGTGCGCGCTTCGGCAAAGCCAGCCAGCAGGGCGTCTTTCACGGCCGGCTGCTGGGCTATATCGCCGCTTCTACTTGTGGCGGTTTTCTCAGCCTTATCACTCTGCAGATCTGCCAGGCGCATCGTCACCAGTCGGCGCAATTCTTTGATCGGGTTCGTGTGCTCGTCCACCCGCAGGTCGCATACCCGGTTCTCCCAGTGCGGCTTATCCTCGTTCCCATAAACTACCATCGCCGCCGATTGCGAGCCGCGAATATCACCGCCTTCGGCCTCGGCCGCTTCCAGCGCTTGCATCATGCGCTCCATCAGCACCGCGCCCTTGGATTTTTCAAAGGCGGCCGCCATCGCCGCCGGCACCGTGTCCTTCACCATCATGTTGGCCTGCACGCTGTAATGCTCACCGGCCTTGTGCCCGAAATACGGAATACAGCCGGAACCGGAATGCACCGCCACCTTGCCCGTCCGGTCAACCAGTGCCACCTGACGCCGCTCGCGGCCTTCGTCGCTGGCCAGCAGCGCCGCCAGCGCTTTCTCCGCGCTCAGCCCGCCGGCCAGCAGCTCCAGCCCCAGGGGGCCGAAGGCGATATTGGTCAGCGATTGCGTCGCCACTGCGCCCACGCCCGCCCGCACCCACGGCACCACCGCCCCCACCGCCGGCTGGTGTGTCTGCACCGCCACGCCAAATTGCTTAGTCTCCGGGTCATACGCCACAATGGAATAGGTCATTTAAAAATCCTCGCACCAAATTAGACCATGATTCATTACAACAAAAAATCGACAAAGAGTTCCTTCTGCTAGTTGAAATACGCGTACACAAACTAAGGAACACCTTTTTCTGCTCCTTAACATCCGCCCCACTTTCCCCACAAAATTACCGATCCATGCAGTAATACCTGCATGCCGGCTCCCAGTTCCCTGACTGCGCACCCAGCCCGCCTGGCCGCTGCCAGCGGTTTGTCAAGTTGTAATGACCCTGTGTGTCGCTCGTTACATTACAACTTGTCAACTTGTACCGACCCTGTGTCGCGTCGGTACATTCGGTACAACTTTGAACCACCCACACGTCTTTCTCATGGCCATCGACCCGACTTCGTAAGGAGCCTTCACCGCTCCCAAACCGTCATCCCCTCTGCGGAGGGTGCGATAAGTCACCTTGGAGAAGCGTTATTCGGCGCCAGCCGAATAGCTTCTCCCAAGCGTTGCGGAGCAACGCCGAGCCCCACAAAAAGAAGGGGCAACGCGCTCCCCCTTGCCATATCCCACCTCTCTGCTTCTACACCCTCACCTCCCGCTACCCCCACTGGCACAAAACCTGCATCCCATGAGGCAACCATGACCCTCCAAGGCAAAGGTTTCTACATCTGGAAAGTCAAAACCGCCCACGGCGGCGATCCTAACGCCATTGCTGAGGCCGCCGTCAACGCCGGCCTCAGCCACG
The DNA here is from genome assembly GCA_046716985.1 of Anaerolineales bacterium. Taxonomy (GTDB): domain Bacteria; phylum Chloroflexota; class Anaerolineae; order Anaerolineales; family UBA11579; genus JAMCZK01. The sequence goes on from JBKJWG010000037.1 coordinate 2,926, forward strand.
TCCTCATCAAAGTCGCCGACGGCATCTACAACTACAACATCACCGGCGGCGTGGACATGGTCCCGCCCCTGGTAGCGGCTCTGCGCGCCAAGGGCATCCAGTCCTGGGGCTGGCAATACATCTACGGCGCCAACCCCGTCTTCGAGGCTCGCCGCGCTATCGAACGCACCCAGCAGCTCGGGCTGGACGGCTTCGTCGTCAATGCCGAGGCCCAGTTCAAAGCCAAGGGTATGGATAAGCCCGCCAAAAAATACATGGAGGAACTGCGCCGCGGCCTGCCCAAGCTCCCTATCGCCCTCAGCTCCTATCGCTTCCCCAGCGTGCACTATTCATTTCCCTACAGCGCCTTTCTTGAATACTGCGACCTGTGCATGCCCCAGGTCTACTGGGTCGGCTCCTACAACCCGGCCCAGCAGCTGGCCAAATCCTATAGCGAATACAAGTCCATCAAGCCTTTCCGCACCTTCTTCCCCACCGGCGCCGCCTATGCCGAGGGCAACTGGTCCCCCTCGCCCATGCAGATCCACGACTTTATGAACGCCGCCCGCCAACTCCAGCTGCCCGGCGCCAACTTTTGGGAATGGCACACCGCCACAGCCAAGAGCGAACTGTGGGACGCGGTCCACAGCTACAGCTGGCCCGTGACCAACCCTGACCCGCTAGAGAACCCGCAGCCGCCCATCCCGGCCCCGGCGCCGGATCCAAGCATTCAGGAAGCGACACAGCTAGCCGTGCGCTACATTTCGGCCCTTAACTCGGGGGACCCGAACAAGGTCGCCCAGCTCTACGAAAAGGATGGCAAGCTCATCTACGGCGGACAAAGCAAACAAGGCCGCGTCAACATCTTCGGCTGGTACAACACCTTCCTCAAGAAATCCTTGCCCAAGGCGCGTTTCAGCATCCTGGACGCCGGCACTCAAGGCAACTTTTTCAAAGTAGTCTGGAAAGCTAAGACTGGCAACGGCCGCTCCGTCAAAGGCAGCGACCTCATCAAAATGAGCGCGGCCAAGCCCGACCTCATCGGCACGCATTACATC
>JBKJWG010000038.1:0-4936 GCA_046716985.1 Anaerolineales bacterium
GTGTGTGGGTGGGCAACCCGGACAACACCGCCATGCAAGGCACCAGCGGCCTCACCGGCGCGGCGCCCATTTGGGCGGAGTTTATGCAAGAGGCGGTCAATTATTTGACCGGTGGCAACCCGACTGCTTTTGCCAAGCCGTCCGGCGTAGTCGAAAAAGTAATTTGCCAGATTTCCGGGGCTGAACCTTCCCAATATTGTGACAAGCAACGTACTGAATATTTCGCAGCAGACCAACCTCCTGAGGATGCAGATAATGACCTCTGGCAGGATGTGGTTATCGACACCTGGACCGCGCTGCTTGCCTCGCCAGAATGCGATGATTTCACGGACGAAAAATTCGGCATGAATGTGGACGATCCCTGGGCGATCAAATGGATTACACAAACAAATCAGGGCAAAGATTGGGCCAAAGCCAACGGTTTTAAGGATCCCATCTTCTTTTCGCCGCAGCAGGAATGCAAAGCTGAAGACCCGCATCCGATCTTGGAATTTGCCTCGCCCAATGATGGCGAGCATTTCAACTCGCACAATGTCGACATAGTTGTGCGCGCCGATGCCACCGCCAACTTTGATGAATATGTGCTCGAATGGGCCGAAGGCGCCAACCCGCGCAATAATGATTGGGAGGAGTTGACCCGCGATAACCATTCGGTGCCCAATCCCGAAAAGATCTATAGCCTCGACCTGGATGATCTGCCTCGCGGAGCCATCTCACTAAAGCTCACCATCCACAGCACACGTGGCACGTATGCCGAGCTGGAGATCGTCATTTTCAACGACCTTCCGGAACCGACCGCGGCTCCAACGAGCACGCCGCAGCCCACGTCAACTCCGACATTGACGCCGCTGCCTAGCGATACACCCACCGCGACCGAAACGCCCCTGCCTCCTTCAGATACCCCCGCGCCGACAGATACCGAAACGCCTACTGAAACACCAACTCCATAAGGGATCTATGGCCAAAAAAACACAAGGTTACGTCGAGCTTTATTGGCGCTGCGCCAACTGCGCCAGCGAAAATTTGGGTTCCAATCGTTTTTGCACCTCCTGTGGAAACCCGCAGCCGCAAAACGTAGATTTCCACCAGGGCAGCAAGCAACAGCTATTGAAGGATGCCGAAAAACTAAAGCAAGCCAAAGCCGGCGCCGATATCTATTGCGGCTCCTGCGGCACACGCAACCCGGCCAACGCGAGCAAATGCTCGCAGTGCGGCTCGGACCTGCTGGGTGGCGTCAAACGCAGCACTGCCGGCCGCGTCGTCGGCGCCTTCAGTGAAGGCCAAGCTGAACAGATCAAGTGCCCCAATTGCGGCACACTAAACCCGGGCACGCGCCTCAAATGCCAGAATTGCGGCACCTCGCTCAAACATGGCGAAGCGCGCAAGCAGACCAGCGCGGCCGCGCCCGTTGCCGGTCCGCTAAATCGAACCGCGCTCGCTATCGGCGCCGGAGTTGTTTTGCTGCTGTGTGCTGCCATCTATTTCCTCTTCATTCGCACCCAGCAAGTGACCGGCGTAGTTGTCGCCGCCAATTGGCAGCGCTCTGTGGCGATCGAAGCATTCGGCCCGGTTGAGTTGGAAGACTGGCGCAGCGAAGTGCCTGTTAGCGCCAGCAATGTGAGTTGCAGTGAAGAGGTCAGTTCAGTGGAAAGCGAACAGCCCACCAGCGGGCATTACGAAGAAGTGTGCGGCACGCCCTACAACGTAGAAACGGGCGGCGGCTATGCCGAAGTGGTTCAGGATTGCGAATATCGCGTTTACGAAGATTACTGCACTTACACCGTGGATCAATGGACCCCTGTGTCTACTGTGGAATTGCAAGGTATCGGACTCTCTCCTGACTCCCCCGACCTGTCGCTGGCTAGCAACCAGCGCTTGGGCGCCGAAACTGAGACTTACGAATGCGTCTTCGAGTCTCGCGGAGAGAATTATGTGTATAGCACCAGCTCGCTCGCAGAATTCCAGCAATGCGAGATCGGCTCGACGTGGAAGCTGACCATCAACGGCGCGGGTGCAGTAGTCAGTATTGAACAATAGCTAAAGCAGAGGGGCCTGTAGGTTCTCCAACGTCAGCGGATCCAATTCGAGTAGCTCGCCGAAACTTGCGGGGGTAAGAGATTTGTTCTCCGCCAAGCGACGCACGTGGCGGAACTTGAGAAAGCGCCAGCCGTCGTCGACGGCTTGCTGCAAACGCGGATCGTGCTCGATCTTATAGAGCGCCAGCGGGGCGCGGCGCCCCGGCAGCACCACCAGGCTGTGCGCGGCCGGCGCATCTTGCTTGAGCAAGATTTCCCCCAGCACCGCCGAAGCAATTACGAAGAACGATAAGATCAGCTTCTCCTTTTTGTCCTTCCACTGAATTGAGAATTCATCCGCAACCTGATAACCGAGCCGCTGGCCGAGCGCTTTTAGCGCGTTGCGCATCTCGGCCAGGTCCTGCCGGCGGGTGCGCGGCTGGTCCGTATTCGCCAGCCGCCAGGCACCGTCGGCTTCCTCTCCATACGATTGCAGCGCGGCCTCAAGCAAACTGCGTGGCGGCGTGAGCAAGCCGGGGAAGATCTCGCACAGAGCTTGCTCGATCTCGGCGAATTTGCGCCCAGGCCGACGCAGCAAGGTGCGCACGGTGGCGATCTCGATGCGGTCGGCTAACGAACTGCGCGCGGCTTTGGCGTCGAGCAGCCACCACAAGCCAGTTTCCAAAGACTGCTCGCTGCCGCCGAAGCGCAGGAAACTGCCCCGGAAGGTTAGTCCAATCTCGATTGTGCTGCGCGCTTCGGTGAACAGCTCACCCGGCTGATCGGAAACCAGGCCGAGCTGAGGTAGCTTGGCTAATTCTGCAAAGGCCGCCGATTGCAAATAGAGAAAATGAGCGGGCTGGCCGCGCTGCAATAAAGCCTGGTTGGCAGCGCGGCGTACATTTTCCGCCGCGTCGCTTTCTTGTGTATTCTTTTTGAGTTTTCCTTTACTCCACAGCAATTGCAGTTGTTCATCTTCGCGGCGGAAAGCTTGCCCCTCCAAATGAAAGCCAGCCAGATTGGCCGCAGTGAGCGCGGCGGCATTGAAGCCGGCTTCGCTTTCAGCCACAACCCCGAACAGCGGCGTCTTGTCCGCCAGCTGTTCGCTAAGCGCGGCCAAGCCGGAAAAGAGCGCTTCGCAATGCCAGGCCCAGTCATAGCGCTTGCGGCGCAGCACCAGCGCGAACGGCCCGATGGCATCGCGTCCCCACAACCAGCCGGCCCACAACGCGCACAAGGTCCAGAACGCCTGAGTGGGCCGCGGGAAAGCGGTGATGGCGGCTTGCATCGGCAGCTTGCCTAGCTCGCCAGACATTTCGCGCAGGCGGCCCTCGAACAAGCTGATGCCGCCACTGGCCGGCGGCTCCTGCGGCCAGGGCACCAGCGGCACGCGCGCGTGTGGCTGCGCCCACAGTTCGATCGAGCGCTCCATTTCGTACCAAATGTTGTATTCGCGAAACTGGGCCGGCGCGCTGAGCTGCTTCGGGCGCAATCGCCCGCTGGGGTGCGCCCACAATTTGTTGGCGCGGTCGCAAGCGGAGAGCACCAGCGCCGAAACCAAGCGTTTTTGTTCATCCGTGAGGGTCAGCCCATCTACGCGATTGATGATGGCGAAGAGCGCGTAGACGGCGCGCGGCAAATAAGCTTCCAGCGCATCCTCAGCATGTTCCCGATCCGGGTCTCCCTTGGGCGCGATGCGCTCCAGGGCGCGTGAGAGATGCGGGCCGCCTTGCGAGAACGCCGCCGCGCGCTGCTGGTCGTTTTCATCTGTGGGGTATTCACCTTGCTCGCCACAATTCTTGCAATGCAGGATTTTGGCGTGCGGTGCGCCGGCGTCCCGCTCCCAGATAAAAGCTTCGGCCGGGCTTTGCGCATGGCAAAGAGGGCATTCGGTCAGATAGAGTTCGAGGATGGCGGGCTCGAGACGTTCCTCGCCGCGACGGGCGGAACCCAACTCGGCCAGCGCGGCGGTTAATTCTTCTTTCGTTGGCGGCTGGGCGTGCATCTCCAACAAAAAGCGCGCCACCGGATTGTTGGCCGCCACTGCCACGCGGTAGCCGGCTCGCGCCGCTTCGGCCGCCCATTGCGGCGAAGCGCCAAATGGGTCGAGCACCCAGCTGCCTTTGGGCACGTTTGCCGCCAGCCAGGCCGCTATTACTCCGGCGGGCACCGGCGGCAGGTAGCGCTCCAGCGGGCTGGGCGCGGGGACCTGACCCGCAATGTAAACACTTGGGTTTGGCCGCGCTTTAGTTGCCAATCACAGTCCTCTTGCCGTGATGACGCTTCAGTTCGTTGACGTATTTGCGCCCCAGGGTGTCGGCGTGCTCGCGCGCCCAGGTGCTGAAAGATGTAGTGGCAACGCCCGGCAAGCCAACATACAAGAGCTCCTGCATCAAACCGAGCAATTCGTAGCGCGTCAACAGAACATCGCCGAGCATTAGGCCCAATAGCTTGGCCATCACTAAAGTCAGTGTGGGCGGCAAATACAGCAGGAGTGGGCGTTTGCCGGCCAACTTGGCAAGAAATCGAACGAGTTCTTCATACGTAAAGACTTCGGGGCCACCGGCCTCGATGATCTCGTTTTGATTCGAGTGGGCGGCCTTCAACGCCAACTCGGCCAAGTCCTCGACATAAATGGGCTGCAGCCTATATTTGCCATCGCCCGCGATCACAAACACAGGCAAATGGCGCAGCAGCCAGGTGATGTTGCTGATCAGCACTTCTTCTTTGCCGAAAATGATCGTCGGTCGCAAAATTGAATACGACAGCTTGCTTTGCTTGACTAGTTCTTCGACCGCCGCCTTGCCGCGGTAATAGGGCAGGTCGGGGCCAAGCTCGGGCTTGCTTGCGCTGATGTGCACCACGTGGCGCACGCCGGCCGCTACGGCCGCGCGCAGCAGGATGCCGGTGTTCTCTACCGC
>JBKJWG010000039.1:0-2551 GCA_046716985.1 Anaerolineales bacterium
CTAAAAACTAACCAAACCGTCAGTTTCTAATCTTGCAAAAATAACAAAGCTGCAATGCTGCCCGTTCTAGGGCGCATGAACCCCACAACACGACCTATTGAAATTCTGTATTGCTCAAAATGCAAAGTGGGCGTGGATGCCGACCTTTGCAAACGAAATGTCTGCCCGCACTGCGGCGTTCTCCGCAAGCATATGCTGGGCGCCGAGCGCTGGCTGCCGATAGAGGGCCCCTGCGGACTGGCGGTGCAACTGTTTGCGCAGCCAGTTCAGCCATTCAAGATGGAACTATTGATCCATCAGGCTCAGGATTATTTCTTCCACTAACCAATAAAATTGATTTTACAAAAACCAAGCGGCGAACAAACTGTTCGCCGCTTTGGTTATGCTATAATTTCGTAGATGTTTGCTCATTTGCTGGATAACAATAACAATGACAATAACGCCCATTGGGCGGGAGTGTTTGCCGCGGCCGGTCGCTGAAACCTGTCGCAGCAGTCCCTCGCCCGCCCCGCGCAAGAGCGCCGGGCGTTTTGTTTTTATAAAGGAGAAATTATGCTTAAGACACATACCTGCGGGGAGCTGCGTGCCGAACACATCGGCCAGAAAGTGACCCTGGCCGGCTGGGTTCACCGCCGCCGTGACCACGGCGGCCTCACCTTCGTCGACCTGCGCGATCGTTTCGGCCTGGTGCAGGTTGTCACCGACCCTACCAAGGTACCCGACGCCCACAAGGCTTTCGAGCCTGTGCGCAACGAATGGGTGCTGCAGGTAATTGGCGAGGTGCGTAAACGCCCCGCCGGCATGGAGAATGCCGACCTGGCCACCGGCCAGGTCGAGGTGGCCGTGCTCGAAGTCAAGATCCTCAACCAAGCCAAGTCGCCGCCTTTCTCCATCAACAAGCCCGAAGAGGTGGACGAAAACGCCCGTCTGAAATATCGCTACCTGGACTTGCGCCGCGAGCCGATGCAGCGCAACCTGATCTTGCGCCACAAGATGATCAAATTCATCCGTGACTTCATGGATAAAGAGGGCTTCCTCGAGATCGAAACTCCCATCCTGTTCAAGACCACGCCTGAAGGCGCCCGCGATTATCTGGTGCCCTCGCGTGTCCATCCCGGCGAGTTCTACGCCCTGCCCCAGTCGCCGCAGCAGCTCAAGCAGCTGCTCATGGTAGCCGGCTTCGAGCGCTATTTCCAGATCGCGCGCTGCTTCCGCGACGAAGACTTGCGCGGCGACCGCCAGCCGGAATTCACCCAACTGGACATCGAGATGTCTTTCGTGCAACGCGAAGACGTGATCGACTTGATGGAGCGCATGTACACCGAAATGGTCAAGGTGCTGGTGCCGAACAAGAAGGTCCTCAAGACTCCCTGGCCGCGCCTGACCTACAAAGAATCCATGGCGCGCTTCGGCAAAGACAACCCCGATATGCGCTTCGGCCTCGAACTGCAAGACGTGACCGAGTGGGCCAAGAGCAGCGGCTTCAAAATCTTTGAAGAAGCTGTGGCTGTCGGCGGCCGCGTGTGCGGCATCAACGTCAAGGGGCAGGGCGGCCACAGCCGCAAAGAGATCAATGCGCTAACTGAGTTCGTCAAGCAGTTTGGCGCCAAAGGACTGGCCTACTACGCCATCACTCCGGAAGGCGAGGAGCGCTCGTCGTTCAGCAAGTTCCTCAGCCCCGAAGGCCTGGCCGCGCTAAAGAAAGCCATGAGCGCCGAAAAAGGCGACCTGCTGCTCTTCGTCGCCGATAAGCCTGCGGTGGTCCTCGATGCACTCGGACGCTTGCGTGTGCATTTGAGTGAAACGCTCGGCCTGCTCGATCCGAACCTGCTGGCGTTCTGCTGGGTCATCGATTTCCCCTTCGCCTTCTGGAACGAAGAGGAAAAACGCTGGGACCCGAGCCAGCATCTCTTCACCTCGCCGATGCCCGAAGATATTGACATGATCGAAAAAGACCCGGGCAGCATGCGCGGCACGCAATACGATATGGTGCTGAACAACACCGAAGTGGCCGGCGGTTCGATCCGTATCCACGACCGCGCCTTGCAATCGCGCATCTTCAAGCTTATCGGTCTTTCCGAAGAAGTTGCCCAGCAGCGCTTTGGCCACATGCTCGAAGCCTTTGAGTATGGCGCGCCGCCGCACGGCGGCATCGCCTCGGGCATGGATCGCCTGGCGATGATCCTGGCCGACGAAACCAGCATTCGCGAAGTGATCGCCTTCCCCAAGAACCAGGCGGCCCGCGACGTGATGGCCGATGCGCCTTCGCCTGCGGATGCCAAGCAGCTCAAGGAGCTGCACATCAAGGTCGATTTGCCCAAGAAATAGGGATAATAAAAAAAGAACTCGGAAGTCTCCGAGCTCTTTTATTTTTATTTTTAGAAGTCTATTTCGGAGCTATCGCAAGCGGATTGAAATTCGTGTCTTTATCGTAATAATCTTCGCCTTCTGCCTTCTTTAGGCGGTTTACGATTAAATAAGTCAAAGGTGTGGCGAGGGTTTCATACCCCACTTTAAAAATCCATTGTGAGAAGATGGTACTAGCCAGGCC
>JBKJWG010000040.1:0-4736 GCA_046716985.1 Anaerolineales bacterium
TTTGCCGCCGTGGGTGTTGGGGGCGGCCGGGCGCCTCCCAACGATGCGGGGGGGGGGGCGGCTGGCGCAACCCGGCCTCATTCTGGCGTTGATCTTTTGCGCGGACCCGCGCTGGGCGATCTATGCCGGTGGACTATGGCTCGCATGGGAATTAGTTTTGGGGCAGGCGTCCAGTTTGCTTGAGAGGCTAGTTCGCGTTGCGAGACAAATCATTCTGGCTATAGCCTTGTCTGCTCCCGCACTCTGGTTATATGCTGAATATGCGCGCCTTTCGACGCGGGCAGCTATTACTGCCAGCGAAGTGCTGGCGTTTTCACTGCCGCCCGCCGCACTGCTTGGGTTAGTAATCCCTCAACTAAGTGGGTTTCATGAATGGGTGCTCTATCCCAGCGTGCTCGTTTTGGTTTTGGCGATTCCAAATCGCTTCAGACAGAACAATTCTCACGAGCGGTTTTGGCTAGCCGTGCTTATTGGCTCCCTTCTTTTATCTTTGGGTGCAAATATCCCCGGGATGCAATTCATCGCCGGGTTACCCGGTTTTTCGCAATTGCGCGTTCCGCCAAGAGCGCTGCTTCTTGCGGCATTGGCTCTCAGCGTACTGGCCGCGAGGGGTCTTGAAGGTTTATTGAATTCCCGTACTCACATTAAACGACTGCGACTAACCTTGGCCGCTTTGCTTAGCCTTTGTTTGGTTTTGGCAGCCGCCACCGCCAGCTTGCATATTGACTTGTGGCTAAGCTGCTTATGGGCCGCGGCGTTTCTGGCGACTTTTGCAATCCTGTTTGAGCTTTATATTCGCAAAAAGTTGCGCGCCTTTGCTTTCGCGGTCTCAGCTCTCCTGCTTTTTGACTTGGCTACCATGGACGTCAGCCTGGTGCGCTTCCGGCCTGCGCAAGAAGTGCTCGCCGAAGATAGCGATGTTGCGGCCTTTCTTGCGGTGCAGCCCGGACAATTTCGAGTCTTTTCACCCTCATATAGTCTCGCTCAGCAGACGGCAGCTAATTTCCATTTGCAATTAGCCGATGGAGTGGACCCACTGCAGCTCGCCAGCTATGCTGATTTTATGGAACCTGTAAGTGGGATTCCGTCGGCGGGTTACAGCGTTAGCCTGCCGCCCTTCGCTGGCGACCCTTCAACGGCGAATACGGCTTATGTACCTGACCCTGAAAAACTTGGCCTGCTAAATGTGGAATTTATCGTATCTGAATTTCCGCTGGATGTAATTGGTCTCGATGAAATTAAACAGATCAACGGAAGTTTTATTTATCGTAACGAATTTGTGCGGCCGCGTGCTTGGGTGGAGGACACTGTAAGCAGTTGGCTCGGTGTCGAGGAAATCGATTGGAACTATAATCGCATCCTTGTCCGCGCTGAGGGGCCCGGTTTGCTTGTGCTCTCCGAGCTCGCCTATCCCGGCTGGCAAGTGCGGGTGGACGGAGAGCGTGCTGAAATGCAATCCTATGCACAATTGTTGCGCGCTGTACATTTGGGCTCCGGCGATCACGAAGTGATTTTTAGTTTTGAACCGTTGGCTCTGCGCGTTGCTTTGCCACTTCCCGTGATCACCCTCACTGCTCTTCTTGCCTGGCCGCACCTAAACCGCAAAAAGCAAAAAATATGAAATTGCACCCGGTCACTAATTCCGAACGCCGCTGGGTGCTGATCTTTTCTTTTCTGGTTGTGGTCCTCACTAGCCTGTCTTACGCGCTTGCTTACACCCGCCAGCCTGAAAGTTTTACCGGATTCCTTTTTGCTGTCGAGGACGGTAATTCGTACATCGCCAAAATGATGCTCGGGGCACAAGGCGATTGGTTGTTTCACAGCCCTTACAGCACCGTCAATCAGCACGGCGCGCTGCTTTATTTGCCCTATCTCTTATTGGGCAAGCTACTAGGACCTTCTACGCAGCATGCCTCGCTGGTTTTGCTTTTTCATATCTTTCGTGCTTTCAGCATTGTCGCTTTATGTTTCGCGGTCTATGAATTCATTGCTCTATTTATTGCCAAAATAAATCTACGTAGATTGGGTCTGGCCTTGGCAACACTCGGTGGCGGCCTTGGCTGGCTGCTCGTGCTAGCTGGCAAGCCAGGCCTCCTTGGTTTGTTGCCACTCGATTTCTATTCTCCCGAAACTTTCGGTTTCCTGGCAGTATTCGGGCTTCCCCATTTGGTGTTGGCGCGTGCCTTACTCCTTTGGGGCCTAATCGTGTATCTGCACGCATCGCAACCCTCACCGCGAATCTGGCTGCATAGTTTGCTCTGGTTGGCATTGGCTCTTACCCATTTGATCACTGCTGGCCTTGGCTTGCTGCTTATCGCGTTGCATTTGCTCGTCGTTTTCATTTGGCAAAGGCGATTGCCAAAGCGAACTCAGATTCTTACCAAGCCTCGATTGATTTACGCGGCATGCGCCGCGTTAGATGCGGCGCCCGTATTCCTCTACAACATCTGGGTCTTCCGGCACGATGCATATCTGCCGGCATGGGCATCCCTAAACCAGATCTTGTCTCCGAACCCGTTGCACTATCTGATTGCTTACGGATGGCTGCTGCCCTTTGTTTATTTCGGCTTACGCCATGTGGTCAGCAAGGATCTTCGCACAGGCAGTTTTCTAGCTACTTGGCTACTCGCCTTGCCGGTTCTGCTCTACCTTCCTTTTGGCTTACAGCGCCGGCTGGCTGAGGGGGCATGGGTGATGCTGGTAACTTTGGCGCTGATACTTTTCGATCAGGAATGGGCCAAGCGAAAGCAACAACTCTGGCTTTTCGCGCTGGCCGCGCCTAGCACTCTTATCTTGTATCTTGGCGCCACGCAAGCCGCCTTGCAGTCGGCGCCTCCGATCTTTATTCCTGCATCAGAGGCGGCCGCTTTCAATGAATTGCGCCAGCAAGCCAAACCAGGCGCGGTCGTACTCGCGCCTTATGGAACGAGTAACGCGCTGCCGGCTTGGACGCCGCTGCGCGTGTTAGGTGGCCACGGCCCGGAGGGCGTGGGACCCAAACAACTGGCCACTAACGTAGTTGCCTTCTACGATCGGCGCCTTACTGACGAGCAACGTTTGCAATTTTTGACAAACAACAATGTGGACTATGTGTTCTGGGGACCGTACGAAACTAGCCTGGGCAAATGGGATCCGCATCAAGTTAACTATCTTGAATCGGTCGTCAGCATAGAAGGCTACGAATTTTTTGCTGTAAAAGAGCCATAACCCACAATTCGTGTATGCCACCAAAAAAGCTAAATTTACAAGCTTTACGTAACCCGCACCTCCTGGTGTTGGTGTCTCCATTTCTGTTGCTTGCTCCGGTTTGGCTAACAGGGAAAGCCCTTTACTGGGGGACGCCATCAACGCAATTCATTCCTTGGTGGTGGCAAGCCTGGCAAACGCTCCTGCGCGGTGAATTGCCGTTGTGGAACCCATTGGTGGGCATGGGCGCGCCGCTAATGGCCAACTACCAAACCGCACTTTTCTATCCGCCCACATGGATCTATTTTCTCCTCGCTGCGATCGGTGGGCTGCCGCTGATGGCCTGGGGCCAAGCTCTGCTGGTGGCCGCACACTTAGCCTTGGCAGGCTGGGGCATGCTCGCTTTGCTCAAGCGCCTTGGCTTGGGCGAGCTGGCCCAAATGGTGGGAGCGCTGGCCTTTTCGCTATCGGGTTATTTGGTGGCGCGCGCCCATTTCCTTAGCACCAATGCCGCCGTTGCATGGCTGCCGTGGATCTTGCTTGCAACTTATGAGTTAGCTCACAAGCCTTCTAGCAAGCGCGCCGTGCTCAAACTGGCCGCGTTTCTTGGGCTGCAATGGCTGGCTGGGCATGCCCAAATCTCCTGGTACACGTTGTTGCTCGCGGTCGCCTGGACCGCGTTCTGGGCTTGGCAGCTCGGCAAGTGGATCCGCGTTAAACGGGCCGCTTTGCATTTTGCCGCGGCTGGACTACTGGCGTTCGCATTGGGCGCCATTCAGCTGCTGCCAACTGCAGAATATTTGCTGCAGTCGCAGCGCGCATCGCAAGTGGCCGTGGAAGCGGCCATGGCTTACTCGTTTTGGCCGTGGCGTTTCCTCACCTTGTTGGCGCCGAACCTGTTCGGCAATCCGGCTAGCGGTAATTTTTTCGGCTATGGCAATTATTGGGAAGATGCAGTTTATATCGCTGTCCTTCCGCTTGCATTGGCGGTCGGCACGTTGTGGCGAGCTCGCAAAAAAAATAAATCTCGTCCGCTAACTATTTTCTTAGCAGCCTTGATCGTCGTTTCGTTTCTACTAGCGCTCGGCGATCGCACCCCAATATTTCCCTGGCTATATGAACACGTCCCTAGCTTCGATATGTTCCAAGCCTCGACGCGCTTTAGTATCTGGGCGGTCTTCGCGCTATGCCTGCTGGCTGCTATGGCCGCCGACAAATGGCAACGGCCCGCGGGTCGCGGGCTCTACTGGGCGCGTTTGGTAACCGCTGGCGCAGTTGCGATAGTAATTGGCGCGGGGATAGCAAGTTGGCTGAACGCGGCAGGCCAAATTCATATTCAGCAGACTTTTATCAATGCAACTTTGAGCGCGGGCATCTTCATCTTGGTTGCGGCTTGGCTTAATTTACGCGCGCCGGTAAAAGCGCAAGCAAATCGTACTTGGGTCAGGCTAGTTTGCCTTTTGCTTGCCGCCGACTTGCTTTACGCCGGCTGGGGTCTTAATCCCGGCGGAACACTTGAGCTTTACAAAGACGACCCTGGACTCCATGCG
>JBKJWG010000041.1:0-4404 GCA_046716985.1 Anaerolineales bacterium
GACGGTGTGCGCACGCCGATGCAATGGACCAGCGGGCAAAACGCGGGCTTCTCAAATGCAAGGGCGTTGTATTCCCCTGTGATCGATGAGGAACCTTATGGGCCAAATCGGGTAAACGTAGCCGCTCAACAGAAGGATTTGGCTTCCCTTTATTACTTAACCAAGAACATGGTGGCGGTGCGCAGGACGCATCGCACATTTGGCTGGGGCGACTTTGAATGGGCAAAGATCTCACACCCGAAACAAGTGGCCGGGTATTACCGCCGTTATCAGGGCGAAGTGCTGCTAATTCTGAACAATCTGACCGCCACCGTTCAGGATGTTTGGGTAGAGATCCATCAGGAAAACCTATTCTTCCCGCCCCCCAATCTATTCACCGGCAAAGCCACCGGCGAGCTATCAGACGGCAAGCTGCATCTGAAGCTGCCGCCATATGGATATCAGTGGCTGAAGATCGCCTAGTTTCGAAGAAACTTTGTATTGTGGAAGTTTAATGTCGATCGGCTTAATGAAACGCTCAACGCAATGAGCATTCTTCGCGGGCGGGCAGCTTGCGCCGCCCGAGCTGGCTCAGAATGACAGAGGGTGCTTGAGCAGATAGGTATTTATTGTAAAGCTCGCTATACGGATTCCTCGTCGAGCAGCGCCAAAGGCAGGCGCTAAACGCTCTCACTCGGAATGACAAAATTAGAGGAGATGGCCCCTCAGGCCATCTCTTTTTCTTTCTCTGCCAATAGAGCAGGAATTTTCAGCGATATATCCATGAGCACATCGCGATAAGCTTCAAGCACCGCTTCTTCGCTGCCACGCACCTTGGCCGGGTCTGGAAAGCTGAGGTGCTGTGCAAGCCCTTTGCCCAGCCACACTGGGCAATTCTCGGCGGCGTCGTCGCAAACGGTAACCACCAGATCGAAGTTCCGATCCTTGAAGCTGTTCACGTGCTTGGATTCTTCATGATGCTCGATGCCAATCTCGGCCAAGACCTTTATAGCGTTCGGATTCACCGCGCCGGCCGGTTCGACGCCGGCGCTGAAAGCTTGCCAGCGCTCGCCCATGCGGGCGTTGACGACTGCCTCGGCCATTTGCGAGCGGCACGAGTTGCCGGTGCAAAGAAACAAAACGCGTTTGCGCTCCATCATCCGAAACGCCCGGTGATGTAATCTTCAGTGATCTTCTTTTCGGGGCGAGTGAACATGGTCTTGGTTTCGCCGTACTCCATTAGCACGCCGGCGCGTTTGCCGTCATCGGAGAGCGTAAAGAATGCGGTGTAATCGGAGACACGGGCAGCCTGCTGCATGTTGTGGGTAACGATGATGATGGTGTATTCCTTGGCCAGGTCACGCATCAATTCTTCGATGCGCAAGGTGGCGATCGGGTCGAGAGCGGAACAGGGCTCATCCATCAAGATGATGTCTGGCTTCACGGCGATGGCGCGGGCGATGCACAGGCGCTGCTGCTGCCCGCCCGAAAGCGAGGTGCCGCTTTGGTCGAGCTTATCGTAGACTTCATCATATAAAGCGGCTTTTTTCAACGATGACTTGACCAATTCATCCATGCTGCCTTTATAGCCATTTATACGTGCCCCCCAAGCCACATTCTCGTAAATAGATTTGGGAAAGGGGTTAGGTTTCTGGAAGACCATGCCAATACGCCGGCGGACTTCGACCGGGTCGACCTCGCGTTCGTAGATGTTGGCGCCGCCAAACAGCACCTGTCCTTCGGTACGCACGCTGGGAATCAATTCGTTCATGCGATTAAAGGCGCGCAGCACTGTGCTCTTGCCAACGCCGGACGGGCCAATTATGGAAGTGATCTTGCGCGGCTCCATATTCAAATGCACGTCGCGCACAGCTTGAAAATTGCCATAGTAAACGCTCAGGCCATTGGCCCGTATGGCGTATTGGCCATTGGTTTGTTGGGCGGCGCCTTCTTGGACGCTAGTTTCCATCAGTTTCTCCTGCTATATCGATTTCTCAGTAAGATCGCAGTGGCGTTTAATGCAAGCAGCATCGCGAGCAAAATCAGGCTGGCTGCCGCGGCAATATTGTGGAAAGCGCCTTGGGGGCGGACTGTCCACTGATAGATCTGCGAAGGCAGAGTAGTGAACTTCGAGAACGGCCCAGCCGGATCCACTTGTATAAACGTGGATGCGCCGATTACTACCAGTGGGGCTGTTTCGCCGATCGCCCGCGAAACAGCCAGGATGCTGCCGGTCAGAATGCCCGCTACCGCATTGGGCAGCACGTGAGATCTAACTGTTTCCCAGCGCGTGGCGCCCAACCCAAAACTGGCTTCACGCAGCGAGTTCGGCACAGCCTTGATGGCCTCCTGGGCATTGATAATGATGAGGGGCAATACCAGAATCCCGAGAGTTAGACCGGCGGAAAGGATGGTGCGCCCATTCGCTGTTGAAGGATCAGCCGCCCCGAAATAAATGCCGCTGGTGAATAGGCCAAAGGCGCGCACAAAGATGGCTAAGCCTAGAATGCCATAAATGATAGAAGGAACGCCCGCCAGATTGTTGATATTGGTTTGAATGATGCGGTTGAGGTAGTTGTCGCGGGCATATTCCTGCAAATACACCGCCGCCGCCACCCCAACAGGTAGAGAAAAGAGAATGGCGATCGAGATCGTCCACAGGGAACCAAGAATCGCGGTGCGCCCCCCAGCGATCACCGGGTGGCTGGATTGTTGCGAGCGAATGAAATCCCAATTAACCCAGCTGAGGAAATTAAGCTCAGCGCCTGGATATTCGTTTTGCACGATCTGCAGAATCTCGTCACGCTTGGTGAGCGAATCAAATAAATTCCAACTTTGAACCACTTCGGGGGCGATCACATGTTCCTGGATAAGGTCATAAACATCTGCTGCGGATCGTTCTGCGAAAGGCTGGTCATGTTCAAAGCGAGCGAACAACCCGGCAGATACGTTTTCTTTCAAGACCTGTACAAGGGTGTCCTTGTCCATCTCTTCCAGAGGCACGCCGTTGACGACCAGGCTTTCTGGGTTCACTTCGTTTCGGATCGCAGAATATCCAAATGAATCATTGACAATAGTAAGCAGTAGCACGGTAAGGGCGAGCACGCCCAACAAAAGCGAAATCTGAAAAACGGTCAGCAAAACGCGCCCCTTGGTATGGCGGCTGGATAACTGCTCCTGGGATTCTGTAAATCCGCTGCGCTTGCGGAGTAGGCTCATTCGTATACCTCGCGGAAACGGCGCACGATGCGCTGGCTGATGATGTTGAGGCCCAGGGTCATGACGAACAGCATCAGACCGATGGCAAAAATGCTGTTGTAGTCCAATGAGTCGTAGCTAAGGTCTCCCCCACTGATGCGCACGATATGGCCGGTCATGGTTTCGGCGGCCTCAAACGGATTGAACGTGAAATTTGGGCCGGCGCCAGCCGCGATGGCTACGATCATGGTTTCACCAATGGCACGCGAGGCGCCTAATATGATCGCCGCGGCAATCCCCGAAAAAGCGGCGGGAAAGACCACTTTGACCGCGGTTTCATATCTGGTTGCTCCCAACGCATAAGCCGCCTCGCGCAAAGAACGCGGGACAGCATTCAAGGAATCATCGCTGATGGTGCTGATCAGGGGCAGGATCAGAATGCCAATGACGATGCCTGCCGAAGCCACGTTGTAAATTCCGACAACCTGGACTCCAAAGATCGAGCGCAGCAATGGGGTCATGAAGGTTAAGGCAAAAAAACCGTACACTACCGTGGGAACTCCGGCGAGGATCTCCAGGATTGGTTTGAGCGTATTGCGCACCCGTTGCGAAGCATATTCACTAAGATAAATAGCAGAGGCCAGCCCCAGAGGAACAGCGACAAGGATGGCAATGCCAGAAACCATCAGCGTTGAAGTTAACAGAGGCAGAATGCCAAACCTCCCTGAATGCGGACTCCAAACAGTGCCGGTAAAAAAATCAACTAAGGAAGGCTGCACCCCCTTATAGGCCTGAATGCCACTGGAATGACTACCCGGCTGAGTGGTCTCCTGACCACGCTCGACGGTAAATGAGTCCCCATCCACTGCAACTAGCCGCATAACTTCGCTTTCAATGCGGATCAGTTCACCTGGCTGCACAGTCGAGCCAGTGGCGGAAACTAAAAACGTTGTTTGCGAAGGGGAGATACTCTGGGCAAGCTCTCGGTTTGTTTCCTCCCATTGAGTGCGGCCAAAGAAAAGCAGAGATTCTTTGCCTAATTCATAAATAATTCCGAATGTGACGAAGATAGACAGAAACCCACATAGAAAAAGAAAACCCAGGATTAGTTTTTCGCCAATGCGGCGACGACCCCGCAAGCTCTTAGCCGGTTCGTTGCCGCGTTGGATTGTGGGGCCCGTTTCCATAGTCGGTTTGTGCGGTTCTGTGTCGCGGACGTGCAGGTGT
>JBKJWG010000042.1:0-7442 GCA_046716985.1 Anaerolineales bacterium
GGCGCAATGTGAAGATCAAGATCGAGATCGGGACGGATACAAGCAAAAGAAATAAACGCCCGCGCTCATTTCGTGTCCACGAAAGTTTCGCTCCGCCGGCTCGCCAGGCGATCAGGACAGCCAGCCCAAGCAGAGCAAACCACGCCAACCAGCCGAGCGCGCCGTTGGGCAGCAACATGCGCTGAAAAGTAAAAAATTGCAAGAAAGTGTAGGTCATAACGCTTTGTAAACGCCGCGATAATCTTCGGGCAGCAAGGAAGCAATGTGACGCATGACCAGATCAGCACTGGCCTGGCGCGCGGCGCGACGCTCTTCGCCCCTGCCTTCAATAGGCGGCAAGTTGAATGGCTTGCCGATGCGCATAATTAATGGCGGGCGCTTGCCGCGAATGGCGCGGCTGAACATATCATCGGTGCTGCCGATAATGGCGACAGGCAGCACAGGCACCTGCGCGCGGTCCATGAGATAAGCCACGCCTGCGCGCGCCTGGCGCAAGCCGGGTTTGTGGCTGCGCCCGCCTTCGGGCGCGATCATGAGCGGCTTGCCGGCGCGCAGTACGGTGAGCATGCTTTCGATCACTTTGCGATCGTATTCGCCACGATGCACAGGAATGGCGCCATAGGCGATAACAAAGAATTTTAAAAAAGGGCGGTCGAAGACGTCAGCCCCGCTGATTCCTTCCGGGGTGATGGGCCAAAAAGCAAGAATGAAGGGCGGCTCGAATAGCGAAATATGATTGTGAGCAATGATGTAAGCGCCCTGATGCGGGATGTTTTCTCGGCCTTCAATTTGAACCCGGCAAAGGATGCGAAACAAAAAACGGAATAACGGGCGCATAAGGAAACGAAAGACTTGCGCATACCAGGGCGCACGAAATGTGGACTGCGCTTCATTCGTTGGCACACTTATTTCGCCCATGGCTTAACCGTTCGCCAGTTCAGCCTGGCGTTCGCTGACCATTTTTAATGCGCGCTCAAGGACTTCATGAGGCTGCTTGCCTTCCGATTCGAGGAGCACGGCATCTTCGGCAGCGCGCAACGGCGCAACGGCGCGGTTGGCATCGATCTGGTCGCGCTGCTGCAACGATTGCAAAACTTCTTCAAACGAAACGCTATCACCGCGAGCTTGCAATTCCGCGTAGCGGCGACGAGCGCGTTCATGCTGCGAAGCGCTTAGGAAGATCTTCAAATCAGCTTCGGGGAGCACCACGGTACCGATGTCGCGCCCGGCCATCACCACTCCACCGCGCCTGCCGATGCGGCGCTGCTGCTCGGTGAGCGCGGCGCGCACGCCCGCATACGCAGAGACTTGTGAGACATTTGCTTCGACGTCTGGGTTGCGTAGCTCCCAGGTGCAATCGACGCCGTTCAAATAGACATCGTACAGGCGACCATCCAGTTGGCTGGCCGGGCGCAGGTCAATCACCACTTGGCGCGCAAGCGCTTCCAACGCGCCTTCGTCATCAATCGTAATGTCGCGCTGCAAGGCGGCCAGGGTGACGGCGCGGTACATAGCGCCGGTATCGAAATACAGATAACCGAGCCGCTCGGCCAAAGATTTGGCCAACGTGGATTTGCCGGAAGCTGCCGGGCCGTCGATAGCAATGGTCAAAGCTTTGCTCATATTACGCTGAATGTGGAACTAAGGCTGAGTGTTGCTATCTTGAGTTTGCAGACCTGCGCCGGAATCCGGAAAGAGATTGACGTTTACCCATAAGATCGCTTGCTGGGCGAGAGTTGGCCCTTGGCGATACAGCAGCCAGCTGATCAGATTGGGCGGAAGCGGCTGCCAAACGCGCTCGACTTGAAGTGCGAAGCTTTGGCCGCGATATGAATCTATCTCCGCGGGAGGGACTCCGCTTGCCAATGTGATAATTATCGGAGGAGCGACGTCCGCAGGCGATTGCGCCGAATTCTGTGGAAGATCGCGCAAAGCCCATTGGAGCGCGGCGCTCTCTAGGCGCAGGTCGACGGGCAAGCCTTGGGGCTGGCCCGTGTTACGGCTGGATAAATCGCGCAAAGTGCTCAGCAGCATTGCGTTCTCTCCCGCGGCTGTGCCCGGCGCCCAAAGATCATTTGCCGCGAGTAGATCGCCGCGCTGCGGGCGCGTGCTATCCGAGAGCAGGACCAGCACGAAGAACAGCCCCAGCGCCCAAACCAACCCGCTGGCCGCGGCTTGGCCCGACCAACCGAACGCAACCAGAATAGTGGCCAGCACGCCGAGCAACAAAACGCCGCCCGCCAAGAACAAATACGGCCCAACGATCTCCGGACTACTTTGAGTGAGCGTGGTCTTAGCCAAGGTGAAGGTCAAAAAAGCTAGGAGCAGAAGCATCAGGCCGGCTTCACCAAAGGCGGCGCGGGGCTCCTCGGCCGGCATGCGCAAATAATGAGCAATTTCCACGGCAGCCAGCGCCGACAATGGCAGCAGCACCCAAAGCAAATCGGCCACTTGGCGGCCGGGGTAGATCAAGAGGATAATCAAGTTTGCTAGCGCCCAGAGGCTCAGGATCTTGCCCGCACTTTCGCGTCGCATCCAAGCTTTTGCGGCCGCCAGCAAACCAAAAGCAAGCGCAGGCAGGCCATAGGTGATTAAGGCGAAGAGCAGCTCTATCGCCCTGGTCAGAAATGAGCCAGAGAGCGGTGAAGAAGTCCAGCCCCCTAGAAAACCCGAAAGCACATTACCAATGCCTGCCAGACCTTGCGGAGTGCTGAAAAAGAATGTTGCCCCAAACAAGAGTGTGGCCGCGGCGGCGATAAATGCCGGGCGCAATTTGCTTCGATCAATGCGCAGGCTTTTGGTGAAGAACAGCGCCCAAACCAACAAGCCGCCCACCAGTCCGATATAGACCGTGGGCGCGGAAAGCAGCGCTAAAGCCGCAAGGATGCCCGTCATCACGGGGCGGCCATAGCGCCAGGCAATCAGCGCCATGAGCATGGCCGCCATGGCCAGCATGCGGCCGGAAGCCAATCGCGAGATGGCCACGAAGCCGGGATCCAGCGCCAACGCCAGCGAGAGCAGCAAAGCCGCCCTGCGCCCGAGCAGGTCGCGCCAGAAATACGGCAGCAGCACGAACAAGCTGCCGAAAATAGCGGGCCAAAAGCGTGCCAGGAATTCGCTGCTTTTGATCAGAAAAAAAGTGAGACCAGTTAGCAAGACGTAGGCAGGCTGATCGCCGAGATCGGGCGAGGCGCCCTGCGCCAGTTGGTGAGCCGGCAACGCCGCTTGAGCTTCAAATTCATTCAACGGAAAAGCGCCCAGGCGGCCGAAGCGCAGCGCCAGGGCCAGCAGTAAAATTCCAAAATAAAAAATTTGTTCGGTCTTAAGTGGAGGCCTCTGCGCCATAGCTGACCTATTATAGTCGAGCGACTCTTGCCGGCGCTGGCAGACGATTAAGGCACTACGTAAATAGTTACCTGCCCGGCTTGAAAACCGATCTGCATGAATTGCTGAAATTTTGTTTCGTTGAGAGGATACGCGCTGAGCTCCAGGTCGCCGACGATCACGTAACGAATATCGTATTTATCGATGATGCTTTGCGCAAACGTCCAATCTTGCGTCGTGTACAGCGTCTCGATGTCGCCGATGCGGGCGAAATCGACGTCGCCGCCGCGCCACTGCCCTTCGTGGCCGGGCCAGCCCATCACGCCGGGCTGTCCGCTGAATGTAGCGTAGCGCGCAAAAGATGAATAGCTGCCGCCAACGGCTTCAACCACCACGCCGGGCGTCTGCTGCTGCAACCAGGCAATCGCTGCCAGAGCGTCGGGACTCAACCCTAGATTGTATTGGCTGCCATCCAGGCTAAGCCCTTGGGTTTCCGGATGCTTGGCGATATCGGCAAAGGCGTAGCCCGGATAAACGAAGCCGGTCGCCAATGTCACCGCAATCAGGCCGCCGAACAGAGCGCGGCCAACGCCGCGCAATTCGTAAAACAAGACCACAATGGCAAAGACGGCGACCACGCCCCACATCAGCCACGCCTCGATATAGAACTTGAAGACCGTGTTCATGCGCGTGCCAAACTGGTCGCGCAAGTAAATGAATTCGGGCGCAGTGACCAGCAAAGCCGCTACTAATGCCAACAGCAGCGCGAAAGAGTGCGCTTGCGCTGTGGTCGGCGCCTCACCTTTTTCGGCGCGCGGATTGGAACGAAACACCAGGCCGAACATAAGGCCGAGCAGCAGACTAATACTGATCCAGCCGCCCGCCGCGGCCAGGCGCCTGCTCAGTGATTCACGCAGCAGACTGGCGAAATCCGGCGCGCCCAAGCCGCTGAGCACGGCCTCACCGAGGCCGGTGCTCGCCAGCCAATTGGCGTAGACCCACGCCAGGCCAAGTGAGAAAGCCCACAAAGCGGCTACGAATGCGAAACCCAACAAGATGCTTTTAAGCAAGCGACTGTTCTGCCCCGAGCGGCGCCAGCGAAAAACTAAATAGACAATGATCGGGATGAGCAGCGTCGCGAACATCACCCAGAAATGCGCGCCGCGGGTCGGGTTGAGCAAGTTGGGCATAATGCCGGCGGCTTGGGACGTGAAGCCCAAATAGAATGGCAAATAAGCAACGATGCCTCCCAAGCCGAAAATAAGAGCCAGAACCAGAAAATCTTCCAATCGCCCCCACGTCCAGCCGAGTTGCTGGGCGCGGCGCAGCACGTACGCGCCCGCAAGCAAGATGATGTAGATGGGAAAATCCCAAATGTTTAGGAACGCCAGAGCGCCAACCACCACGATACCTAAAACTAGATCGGCTTCCTGCACGCGCAGATCGAAAAACGGCAGCGGCTCTTTGCGCTCCGCGCCACCCAGGTAAAGATTGAGCGCCAGGCCCATAGCCAGAAACACAAAAGGCATCGAGAGCACATGCGGATGCAGATCGCCAAGCACGAATGAAAAAGCCGGGAACTCATCGATGAGTTCCTGTTCGCCACCGGAGTAGGTGCGATCATTGATCACGCGTGAAGCGCGCCACCACCACCAAACATCCTGGCCGTAGAAGCGCGGTTGCAGTTTGGGTTCCCCAGTGGGCGGATTGACCAGATCTTTTACATCCAGCCACGACCAAAAGCTTGAGACTGGAGTTCCGTTTGCATCGGTCGACCAAAACAAATGCTGAGCGTGAGCGATCTCCAGCAACCCTTCCACATTGCCGAACAACAGCACCAGCAAAGGAGCCAAGCCGGCCAGCCAAAGCATGGCAGAACGTGCGCGTGGTTTATATAGCATCAACAAGTTGTAGACGAGACCGTAAGCGCCTAGGGCGGCCATGGCAAAGATCATGGTGAAACCCAAATTGAAAGCGATCGCGCCGGCGACGCCCAATACTTTTGCGAGCATGGCAACCATCAAGTAGCCGAAGTAGTAATAAGAGATTGAAAATCCCGACAGCCACGGATCATGCGGCGGCATACTGGGTGAGCGCAAGATGGCGTTGATGAAGGCCATTTCCATGGGCTGTTCAGTATGGAAAATGGCAGGCCCCGTAGCGCGGATCCACAGCATGAACAAGAATGCAAGGGCAAAAACGATCTCAGTGGATAGAACCAGCCCGCGCTGCGCACGCAGCCAGGCGACTATTTCGCCAGACTGCGTCTGGCGCCAGGTCCAAACGCTTATCATGACAACGATCAACAGCGCCGTCAGCAACCCGCCGCGTTCGTTGGCGAGCAAGCCGAAGCTGCTCAGGATCCAGAACGCAAACCCCCAGATCAGCAACCCGAGCGGGCGCGCGAAAGCCAAACCGCGATCGGGCAGGCCGCGCAAGAAACGATAAGCGATCGGGAAGGACAGCCAACCGATCGCGGCCAGCAGCAAATACCAAAACAAAGCGTCGAGGATTTGGGACATTATTCCTGGACCAGGGTGCTCGGTAACACCTCGTAGATCACGGTGTCACCCGTGCGGAAAACTTCACGCCAGAGTACACCATCTTGTTGTTCGAATTTATCCAAGCCCGGGCCGGGATAAACGGCGCGCTCCACCTGCCCAAAGATGATGTATTTGCTGTTGTAACGCGTGAGGAAACTGCGCACCGCATCGAGATCCGTGGTGGTGTAAAACTCCATGATCTCACCTACCCGCGCCCAAATGTCGTTGCCGGCCACGAACTCGCGCTGCTGGCGCTGGTGGAAGTTCCAACCCAGCACAGCCGGCAAGCCCGTGTTGATGGCGTAGCGCGCCCCCCAGCGATATTCGCCGGTATGGGCTTCCACGATCACGGGCGAACCCTGCACGTTGTCCTGCATCCAGCGGATGCCCTCGTAGTCCTGGTTAAGTTCAAGCAACTGGCCACTCTCATAGTAGATCGAGTACTTCATATAAGTCATACCGTCCAAGGTGTGCGGAGCTTCCGCAGTCATGCGGTCGCGCATTTTGGCGGTGACGCCGAGCAGCATGAACAGTCCGCCGCAAGCCAGCAAGCCGGCGGCAACCACTTGCCAAACGCCGCGCCACGAGGGCGCCCATTGGCGAAGAGCATGCATGGTCCATGCCGCCGCCAAGGCGGCGCTGATAGCCAGCAGGGTCCAGGCTTGCATGTAGAACTTGAAGACAGTGTTCATGCGCGAGATATCGCCTTGCAGAACGATGACTTCGACCATGAGGGTCAAAAAGAGTGCCGTGCCGATCAAGAACAGGACTAGGCGTTTGGCTTCATCTTGTTTGGGGCGAACGAGCAGCAGGCCGGTCCACACAAGCAGCGGCACCAGCAGCCAACCGATCTTGACGCCGATCAAAGCCAATCCGCCCCACGCCACAACCAGCGCCAGAAAAACAAAGGGGAGGATCCAAATGTAAGGCTCCAATTTGCGCACAGAAGAAATAGGGGTGCTCGCCAACCATTGGCGCGTTTCCCACATCATCCAGGCCACAATGAAAAAAAGAAAGATGCCCCAATGAACGAAGTACGGGCCGTAAGAAACATGAGCGCCATTCCACAGGCTCACTGAGCCATATCCCTGGCGATACCACCAGGAAAAGGGCAGATAAGCCAGCACGCTGAGCGCCGCTAGACCGCCGGCCGCGGCCAGCGCCCAAAGCCAAGGGGCGCGCTGTTTTTTGCGCGGCCCATAGCGCCAGATCGAATAAGTCGCAGCCAGCGCAGCAATAGCCAGATAAACCGGCAGATCCCAAGTGTTGATCGGGCGTAAGCTGCCGATTACGATCGCGCCGAAGGCAAAGCTCCACGCAATTTGCAACCGGGAACGAGCGCCTTGCCAGGCGCGGCTCAGAACCGCGGATAGCGCCCAGCCCAGCGAAAGCACAGTGACCGGCAACGCGATCATGTGAGCATGCAGGTCAGCATAGGTAAATGTGAACAGAGGAAATTCTGTGATCGGCGCCGATTCGTTGGGTGCCGGGAAAATGCGCGTTGGATCCCAATACCAGTTGCCCAAACCGAGTGGCAATTGCTGGCCCTTGAGCGACATCCAGAAACCTTGCACC
>JBKJWG010000043.1:0-2519 GCA_046716985.1 Anaerolineales bacterium
AACCAGAACGGCCTGATCTTCGGGCACGATGCCGATCAATTCGACTGCAAGCAATTCGAGCACATCAGCGACCGCCAGCATGTCGCCGCGCTCAACCATTTCCATATTGATGCGATTGATGACCAGCTTGGCGGGGCCTTTCTGTTCGGCTTCGACGATGCCGATGATGCGGTCGGCATCGCGCACGGCGGAGACTTCCGGGTTGGTGACAATGATGATCTCGTCGGCAGGCGCGATGGCGTTCTTGAAGCCGCGCTCGATGCCAGCCGGCGAATCGATGATGATGAAATCGAAATCCTTGCGCAGCTCGTCGCAGATGCGCTGCATATCTTTGGGGGACACAGCGTTCTTGTCGCGGGTTTGGGCGGCAGGGATTAGATAGAGCTCTTCCAGGCGCTTGTCACGGATCATGGCCTGGCGCAATTTGCAACGCCCTTCGACTACATCGACTAAATCGTAGACAATGCGGTTCTCGAGACCGAGCACAACGTCTAAGTTGCGCAGGCCGATATCGGCGTCCATGCAGACGACCTTGTGGCCAAGACCAGCCAGTGCGGCGCCGATGTTGGCGGTGGCAGTAGTTTTGCCCACGCCGCCTTTGCCGGAAGTTACTGTAATTACACGTCCAGTCATTCTTATCCCATCTGGGCAAGCACTGGCAGCCAACTTTCGGCTACCACTTGTCCATCTCTAATAAATGCTATTTCGGGCCCGGGCTCGCCGCGCTCGCTGGGCGGGATGGCAATATGCCCGGCGATGCGCAACTGAGTTGGTGAGAGGTCCATTGCGCAAACCATGGCGCTGTCGTCGCCGGCGGCCCCGGCGTGCACGAAGCCGCGCAGGCGACCCCACACGACGACGTTGCCGCCGGCAATGATCTCGGCGCCCGGGTTGACGTCGCCGATGACGGTCACATGGCCACTATGCTTGATCTGGCCACCGGAGCGCAGAGTGCGCTTGAAAAGCACGCCGCTATCGGCGTCGGTTACGTTGCTGGTTTCAATAGCAACTTCGTCGTCTTCAACAAATTCAGGTTCAGCTTCCGCCTCGAGTGTGCCCTCGTGAATGCGAGTGGCGAGACCCATGGCCTGGGCGCTGCGCTCAGTGAGGGGCGATAAGCTGATCACTCCCCAAAGTGATAAGCCCTGGTCGGAGACCTGGTCGCGCAGGCGCGCCATGCTAGCTGCGTTCAAGCTGTGGGCGTCCACGTCCAAGATCAGTTTGGCGCCCTTGAGAAAATCGCCCTGGCGGCCGATCTCTGCAAACAGTTCCTCTTCCAGGTCGGGCCAGGCGCCGTCGCCCATGGTCACCAGCAAGCCTTCACGAACACCCTTGAATTGCACTTCAGTAGGCATAATTTGTCTCTGTTAAAAAGTATAGCATCCGGGGAAATCCCCCGCTAAAAAATCTTTGCACAAATTATGCGACTGATTCTAGGGATTGCCTGAAGCGGCGTCGATGGTCTTGAGCTCAAAATAAGCTTCCATGACGCGCCGTACGATGGGCGCGGCCACGCTGGCGCCTTCGTTGCCGTTGTAGACGAAGGCGATCACCACGATTTCGGGGTCGTCGTAGGGCGCGTAGGCAACGGTCCAGGCATGGCTGGGCCAGTTGCCATAGATGCAACGGTTCTTGGCCAACGCGACTTCATCGCAATATTCGGCGGTGCCGGTTTTTCCGGCGGCAGCCACCGGGAAGTTGGCAAATTCCTTGGCCAGCGTACCGAATTGCACAGCGCCACGCATGCCCTGCTGCACAGTCTCGATCACCCACGGCTGCACCGTAACCTTTTCGCCGGTGGGGCGGCAAGCGCCGATGCCGGACGGGTTTTCATATTTTTCAATCAGCGTGTCTTTGGTGATGTCCCAGCGCAATTCGGGCTGAAACGCCCTGAGTACGTTGCCTTCACCATCTATGATCTCGCGCAGGAGAGTGGGGCGCATTTGGGCGCCATCGTTGGCGATCGTGGCGGCCGACATGAGCACCTGCAAAGGCGAAGCCAGAACGTAACCCTGGCCCACGCTGGAAATGTAGGTGTCACCGGTGGACCAGTTCTCGCCCTGATTGATGCGCTTCCAGGTGGGGTCGGGAACCAGGCCATCCACTTCGTAGGGCAGCTCAATGCCCAGCGGAGAGCCATAGCCAAGGGCGCGGGCATAGGTGCCCAAGCGGCAGATGCCAAGACCTTCGGGGATCTCATCCTGATAACCGCCGCCGAGTTTGTAGAAATATACGTTGCTGGAATTGGCCAAGCCGCCAAGGAAGTTCAGTTGACCGAAGCCGGCTTCGTTCCAGTCCACGAACTCGCGGTTGAGGCCGGCTTCGCCTTCGAAGAATTTCTGACTGACCGTAATTTTGGCCGGGGTCTGCACGATCTGGTCCGGGGTCACCACGCCCTCGTTGAGGGCGCCAGTGGCGGTGACCAGCTTGAATACGGAGCCGGCCGGCAACTCGGCGCCCGCAGCGTTGTTCACCAGCGGGTGAGTGGCGTCGGCGCTAAGCTGTTCGTAGTAATAGGC
>JBKJWG010000044.1:0-3128 GCA_046716985.1 Anaerolineales bacterium
GTCGAGCACATGCAGTTCAAAGGCACGCCCAAGTTCCCGGCTGGCGAGCTGGACAAAGCCATCTCCCGCGATGGCGGCTTCTGGAACGCTATGACTTACATAGACTGGACGGCCTACTTCGAAACCATGCCGGCCGAGAAGATCGACCTGGCCCTGCAACTCGAAGCGGATCGCTTAGTGAATAGCACGTTCGAGCCAAAAGAAGTGGAATCGGAACGCACCGTCATTATTTCTGAGCGGCAGGGCAACGAGAACAGCCCTATGTTCCAGCTGGAAGAGGACGTGGAGGAAGCTGCTTTCCAGACCCACCCCTACAAGCACGAAGTCATCGGCTACATGGCCGATCTGAAAACGATCACGCGCGACCAGCTTTTTGAACATTACAAACGTTTTTATGTGCCCCGCAACGCGGTTTTGGCTGTGGCCGGCGATTTCGACGTCAAGAAAATGATGGCGCGCATCGAGGAACTATACGGCCAAGTTCTAGCCGGCCCGGCCCCTGTGCGCATCGCCGAAGATGAGCCCGCCCCGGAAGAAGAGCGTCGCGTGGTGACGCGCGGGCCGGGCGAGACTATTTTTGTGAAGGCCGCCTATCGTTCGTTGCGCGCCACCGACCCCGATTTCTTCGCGCTCAGCGTGGCCGACAGCTTGCTGGCCGGCCCCAGCAATTTGAACTTATTCAGCGGCGGCATCTCCAATAAGACCTCGCGCCTCTATCGCCGCCTGGTGGAAAATGATCTGGCGGTTAGCGTCAGCGGCGGCATCCAGGCCACCATCGATCCATATCTTTACGACATCACCCTCACCGTGCATCCCGAGCGCAAGGCCGAAGATGTGCTCGGTCCGCTCGACGACGAGATCGCGCGCTTACAAGAGACCGCGCCTAAGCCCGAAGAGCTTGCCCGCGCTGTGAAGCAAGCCAAGGCGCTGTTCGCTTATGGCAGCGAGAGCATCACCAACCAGGCCTTCTGGATGGGCTTCGCCGAGATCTTCGATAGCTATACTTGGTTCACGGAATATTTAGATCGCCTCGCCGCCGTCACGCCCGCAGATGTGCAGCGCGCCGCCCAAAAATATTTGCAGCCCTCGCGGCGCGTGCTCGGCATTTATCAGCCCGACGGCCGCCCGCTGGGCGAAGAATGAGCGCCTCACCCAAACCGCTCTCTTCTATTCCAGGCGCGGATGACATCACTCGCGTCGAGTTGGCTAATGGCATTATCGTGCTGGCGCGCGAGAACCCCAATTCGCAAGCTGTGACATTGCGCGGCTACTTGCTCGGCGGAAGCCTCTATGAAGCCGATGAAAAATTGGGCCTCGCTGATTTCACCGCTTCGGCGCTGATGCGCGGCACGGCCAAGCGCGAATTTCAAGCCATTTATGACTCGCTCGAATCCATCGGCGCCGGTTTGGGCTTTAGCAGTGGCACGCACACTGCTGGTTTCGGTGGCCGCTCGCTGAGCGAAGACCTGCCTTTGTTGCTCGACTTAGCTAAAGAATCTCTTTACTTCCCCACCTTCCCATCTGGTCAAGTCGAAAAGCTGCGCGCCCAAATGCTCACTGGCCTCGCATTGCGCGCTCAGGATACGCGCGATATGGCTTCGCTCAGCTTCGATGAGCTCGTCTATCGCGAGCATCCTTATGCCCGCGCCGACGAAGGCCACCCGCATACCATCGGAGCCATCACCCTGGAAGATTTGATCGCATTTCACAAATTGCATTACGGCCCGAAAGGTGTCGTTGTGGCCGTGGTCGGAGGCATCCAAGCTGAAAAGGCAGTTGACCAAGTGCGCGCTACGCTCGAAGATTGGAAAAATCCTGATCAGCCCGGCCCGGTCACCTTGCCCGCCTGGCGGCCGCTGACCGGGCGCAGCTAGAAGCGCACCGACATCGCTGGCAAGAGCCAGAGCGACCTGATCGTCGGCACGGCCGGCCCGCCGCGCCTCGCGAACGATTACATGGCGACCCAGATCGGCAATAACATCCTGGGCCGCTTTGGCCTCATGGGCCGCATAGGGGATTCTGTGCGCGAAAAAGCTGGGCTGGCGTATTATGCTTATAGCAACGTCAGCGGTGGGGTGGGGCCTGACCCCTGGATGGTGGCAGCCGGCGTGAACCCGGCTAACGAAGAAAAGGCCACCGACTTGATCTTCAAGGAGATAGAACGTTTTACTACAGAGATGGTTACCGAGGAAGAGTTGAGCGACAGCAAATCCAATTTCATCGGCAGCATGCCGCTGTCTCTTGAAAGCAACGGCGGCGTGGCGGACGCCTTGATGACCATGGAGCGTTTTAATTTGGGCATGGACTACTACCGCCATTTCCCCGCTGAAGTGAACGCTGTGACCCGCGAGCAGGTGCTGGCGGCCGCAGCCCATTACTTGCCCAGCGATAAATTGGCTGTGACCGTAGCCGGCCCGCCGCGCCCCGGAGCCTGATGCCAAAACTACACACCGGCGTGGATATGATGGAAGTAGCGCGCTTACGCGAAGCCATCCAGCGCCACGGCGATCGCTTCTTGAACCGCATCTATACCCAAGCTGAACTCGACGAACTCCAAGGCAACCTGCCCTCTTTGGCGGCGCGCTTCGCCGCCAAGGAAGCTGTCGCCAAGGCCTTAGCTACCGGCATCGGCGACCTGAGCTGGCAAGAGGTCGAGATCCTGCGCGGTCCCCGCCATGAACCCGTCCTGAACCTCTACGGCGCCGCCAAAAAAATCGCCAAGCAGCGCGGCATCAAGCATTGGTCCATTAGCCTCAGCCACACCCACGAACATGCTCTGGCTTTTGTAGTCGCCACTTAATTCTTACCGGTTCGCTAAACAATCTTGACTGTCTACCCTGCCTCGCTCCGCGTTTGAACTTCCTCTCGACGTGATTCCCTGAGCACTTCGCACCGCTCAGTGTAAACTCCGCGAAGGGTCCCCATTTCCAGACTTCACATCAATCCAAAAAATGCACTTCCGTCGGCCGTAGCACCAAAAAAATATTTTGTAGGGGTGGGTCTCAGACCCGCCCTTTTTGTTTGTCATCCTGAGCGCATCGAAGGATCCACCCATTTCCCATGATTACCGCTCGATCCGAAACGCCAGCAGCCTGATCAGTGTTTTCGAAACCGCAACTGCACCCTAT
>JBKJWG010000045.1:0-4222 GCA_046716985.1 Anaerolineales bacterium
GAACAGGACCTCGGGCAACCGGGCGGCCGCGTTGAACGCGTCCAGCGCCGCGTCGGTGCCGAAGGCGCGCGTGATCAGGATCTGACGCACCAAACCAACCAGATTGCTGAGCACGAAGGCGGCCATCACGATTGCAGCCCCGCGAGCGATCTGGCGTGTCCCCGAGCTTGATCTCGATTTCGACATCGGGCGAGATTATATGCTAGTTCGCACGGCGCTATTCACGACCTAAAAAGGTAAGGCCTTTTGCTCATATAATAAGAATCTGATTCATTGAGGAGCAGCATGAATTTTGCCATCGAAACAAAACACCTGGGCCCGCGAGCGCGGCTACATTGATCGCGTCACCAACTATTAATTTTCATAGCCAGCTATGAGCAAGGGTCGCTTGTTTTTGATCCATTGGGATAAACCAGAAGCTGAGGCTTATGCCGAGACCTTGCGCGGTTGGGGCTGGGAAGTGGAATTCGAATACGAGGATGGCGCCCGCGGCGGTACAGCGATCAAACTGAACCCGCCCGACGTGGTGGTCATCTATCACACCCGCCTACCTTCGCACGGGCGGGCAACAGCCGAATACCTGGCTGAAGCCAAATCTACGCGCAGCATCCCGCTCATCTTTGTCGGCGGCGAGGGCGAGACTCTTGAAAAGACCAAAGCTAAGATTCCGAGCGCTAAATTTATCAATGAAGCCCAGCTGAAGAACACGCTGGCCAAATACGCCAAGTCGTGAAGGGCGAACTGATCCGCTGCGGCTGGGCTGGTACAGACGAGCTCTACATCGAATATCACGATAAAGAATGGGGAGCGCCACTGCACGACGAGCGGCGCCTCTTTGAAATGCTCATCCTGGAAGGGGCACAGGCCGGCCTGAGCTGGTCAACGATCTTGCATAAGCGCGCTGCCTTCCGCCAAGCCTTTGATAACTTTGATCCCGAAAAGGTGGCTCGCTACGGCGAAAAGAAGGTTGCCGAGTTGCTAAGCAACGCAGGCATCATCCGCAACAAAGCCAAGATCAATGCCGCCATCGGCAACGCCAAGGCCTTCCTGAAAATACAGGAAGAACTGGGCAGCTTCGATACCTACATCTGGCAGTTCGTGGGCGGCAAGCCTTTGCCCAACCGCTGGAAGAGCCTGAAGCAGATTCCGGCCGAAACTAAGCAATCCCAAGCCA
The DNA here is from genome assembly GCA_046716985.1 of Anaerolineales bacterium. GTDB lineage: Bacteria > Chloroflexota > Anaerolineae > Anaerolineales > UBA11579 > JAMCZK01. The sequence continues at coordinate 1,175 of JBKJWG010000045.1, forward strand.
TGAGCAAGGACCTCAAAGCTCGCGGCTTTCGCTTCGTCGGCCCCACCATCTGCTATGCCTTCATGCAGGCCACCGGTATGGTCAACGACCATGTTGTGGACTGCTTCCGATCCAAGCAAGTTTTGGAGTTAAAGTGAGAGAGCCGGGTACGCCGTCCCGGCTCTCACTAAGGAGGAGAAGAAGAGAAATCGCCCTTACGCTGGGAATCATATATGAGGACGTTCAGCCGCGCTTGACGTTTTCCCTACGTTTTCCCTACGCCAGCCCCCCAAGATTAATGAGCGTTTTATGAGCCAAAAAGCCCGCAAGGGCCATCCGATCGTATTTTATGCAGAAAGCCCCACTTCGCGCCTCGCTCCCATCTGGGCCGCGGTAACAGGGCGGGGTGTGTGGGCAGCCGCCTACGGCATGGAGGAAGTCGATTTCCTTGCCGAGGCCGGCCAGCGCGGCCCAGCTAAGTTCGTCTATGACGCTAACAAAGTCGCCCCGATCCTGAAACAGATTGAGGAATTCTTGCGCGGCAAGCGCCGACGCTTCGAGGTGAAGGTCGATTGGGGCGGCATGACCGAGTTCCAGATTGCTGTGCGCAAGGCCGTAATGGCAGTGCCATACGGCAAGACCGCCTCTTACGGCGACATCGCCGCCGCGGTGGGCAGGCCGCAGGCGCCTCGCGCCGTGGGCGGCGTGCAAGCCACCAACCCGATCTCGTTCATCATCCCCTGCCACCGCATCATCGGTGCGGATGGCAGCCTGCACGGCTACGGCGGCTTTGGCGGGCTAAAAACCAAGGCTTGGCTGCTTGAACTAGAAACTAACAATTCTCAAGTAATGAAAAAACGCGGCAAATAATCGGCGGTTTGACACTTCATCACTAATCCTTTATCCTTCATTTTTCATCCGGATTTGTTATGACTGACTTCAAAGTGTTGATCACCGATTCGCTTTCCCCAGCTGCAGTGCAGCGTTTGCAGGCTGGCGGCGTTCAAGCTGACGACCGCTCAGGCATCGAGGCGCCCGAGCTAACTAAGATCATTTCCGACTACGACGCGCTGGTTGTGCGCAGCCGCACCAAGGTAACGGCTGACCTGCTCAATGCGGGCAAAAGCCTCAAAGTGGTCGGCCGCGCCGGCGTGGGTGTGGACAATATCGATATGGACGCTGCTAAGCGGCATGGCGTCACGGTGGTCAACACTCCAGTTGCCACCTCAGTAGCTGTGGCCGAGCATACCTTCGCCTTAATACTGGCGCTCCTGCGCCAGATTCCGCGAGCCGACGCGACGATGAAAGCTGGCGAATGGAGCAAGAAGGATTTAGAAGGCAGCGAACTGGCTGGCAAGACTCTCGGCATCCTCGGCGTCGGTAACATCGGGGCGCAAGTGGCGCGCCGCGCCGCCGCCTTCGATATGCAAGTGCTCGGCTACGATCCCTTGCTCGACGATAAGACCATCCAGACCCGCGGCGCCAAAGCCGCCGCGCTTGATGGGGTCTATCAGCGTTCCGACATTATCACGTTGCACCTGCCTTTGCTGCCCGAGACGCGCGGCATGCTGGGCGCGGCCGCCTTCGCCAAAATGAAACGCGGCGTCTTTATCATCTGCGCCGCCCGCGGCGGCGTAATCGATGAAGACGCCTTGCTGGCCGCGCTAAATTCCGGACAGGTAGGCGGCGCGGCGCTGGACGTTTTCGCCAAAGAGCCGCCCGGAGCCAGCCCACTGATCAAACATCCTCGTGTGGTGGCAACGCCGCACATTGCTGCGCAAACCCGCGAGGCGCAAGAACGCGCCGCGCTGGATGTGGCCGAAGAGGTGCTCAATGCGCTGCAGGGCAAGCCATTGCGCTGGCAAGTTAAATAACACTTAAGATTAGCCTCATTCAATCGAACTAATTAAGGAGATTTATGAGCGAGAAGATGACCCAACTGAAAACAATTCTGGCCGAGGTGGCCGATGTGGCCGGGGCCAGCGCAGTGCTGGGCTGGGATCAGCAGACCTATATGCCGCACGGTGGCGCCGAAGCACGCGGCCAGCAGCAAGGCACGCTGGACCGCATCGCCCACGAACGTTTTACCTCCAGGGAAGTTGGCAGCCTGCTAGAAGATCTCAAAAAGGAAACCGCCAGCCTTGACCCCGATTCGGACGACGCCCGTCTGATCAAAGTAAGCTGGGAACAATTCGAACGCGCCACTAAGATCCCCTCTGCGATGATCGTGGAGCGCGCCGAACTGACCACCATCGGCAACCAGGCCTGGCAAGAAGCGCGCAGCAAATCCGAGTTCCCTATTTTCGAGCCCCATCTAGTGAAGTTGGTGGATTGGAGCCAACGTTTCTCCGAACTCTTTGCCCCTTATGACCATGTGTATGACCCCGTGCACGATCAATTTGAGCCAAAAATGAAGACGGCTGACGTGCAAGCCATTTTCAATGCCATCCGCCCCAAGCAAGTCGAGCTCATCAAGAAAATTTCGGAAGCCAAGCAAGTCGATGATTCGTTCCTGCACCAGCATTTCCCCGAAAAAGAGCAATGGGATTTTGGGGTGCAAGTCATCACCGACTTCGGCTACGACTGGGATAAGGGCCGCTTGGATAAGACCACTCATCCCTTCCAAGCCACGCTCAGTTATGGTGATCACCGCATCACCACGCGTCTCTCGGAAGATTTCTTCAACCCGTATTTCTTCGCCACTTTGCACGAAGCCGGGCACGCCATGCACGGACAGGGTGTGGCCAAAGCATTGGATCGCACGCCGCTTTACGGCATTGCCTCACTGGCCATCGGCGAGTCGCAGTCGCGCATGTGGGAGAACCTAGTCGGCCGCTCCAAGCCCTTCTGGGAGCACTACTATCCCAAGCTGCAAAAGGTCTTCCCCGAGCAATTGAAAAAAGTGAAGATGGAGGATTTCTACAAAGGTGTAAACAAAGTTTCCCCTTCGTTGATCCGCGTCGAAGCCGACGAAGCCACCTACAACCTGCACATCATGCTGCGACTTGAGCTCGAGATCGCCATGATGGAAGGCGAAGCTGAAATCAAGAAACTGCCCATGTATTGGAA
>JBKJWG010000046.1:0-7431 GCA_046716985.1 Anaerolineales bacterium
CTCGGTGATGCGGAAACACGAATGTCCGTACCAGGTTATTTCCATTATTTTATCGGGCTCATCAGTAGATTCTTGCGCCGTGATTATATATCATTGCTACCGCTTTGCCCGAACCGTATAATATCCAGATGTTGGCAGCCGGATTAAAGGAAAGAAAAACATCTCACGCGCATATAAAGGAAATCTCCGGGGGCTGGCGACTAGAACTAGATGAGGGGAGCCCCAGCACTTATCGCTTAGCTCAATTGGATAATTACGCGGGCCTTTCACGCCGCGCGTTTCCACACTCTCCCCCATTCAAATTGCAACTCAACGCCCGCGCCTCGCACAAAGAATCGCCGGGCACCTGGGGTTTCGGACTGTGGAACGATCCGTTTGGTTTTTCGCTAGGCCTCGGCGGAACCCGCGGCCGCCTGCCCGTTTTGCCCAACGCGGCCTGGTTCTTTTTCGCTTCGCAGCAAAATTATTTGTCTTTGCGCGATGAGCTGCCGCACAGCGGCGCTCTGGCAGCCACATATCGCTCACCGCGCATTCCAACTCTTGGGCTCGCGCCAGCAGTCTTGGCTTTGCCTCTGCTCGCCTGGTCGCCCACTTCGCGATGGCTGCGCCGTCAGGCGTCCAAAGTCATTCGCCAAGATGCTGTCACATTAAAAATTGATCCAACTGATTGGCACCAATACGAGCTGATCTGGCAAAATGATCTTGTGAAATTCAGCGTCGATGGAAAGCCGCTGCTGCAGACGCAAACAACACCGCGGCCTCCCTTGGCGCTGGTGCTCTGGCTGGATAACCAATACGCCTCTTGGCAGCCAAACGGCCGCCTGAGCTACGGCACCCTCGCTACTCCGCCAGACTGCTGGGTGGAGATCAAAGTCTTGCGCCTGAACTAGTCGTTACAATCTTTCAGCGAATGAGTGCATCCCAACTGAAACGCCTTTGCCTAACCCCGCAGGTCTCGGGGGTGGGCGGCATGGTTTCGTTCCAAGCCAAATTGAAAAGTGCCCTGGCCCAACGCGGCATCCAGGTCACTTTCGATCTGGATGACGAGCCTTACGACAGCGTGCTCGTCATCGGCGGCACGCGCCGCCTGGGCGCGTTGCGCCGCGCCAAGCAGCGCGGCATTCCCGTCGTTCAGCGCCTGGACGGCATGAACTGGCTGCACCGTCGCCTGCTCACCGGCACCCTGCATTGGCTGCGCGCGGAACGCGGCAACCGCCTGCTGGCCCACATCCGCAACCGCGTCGCCACTCGCGTGGTCTATCAAAGTCATTTCGTCGAGAGTTGGTGGCAGCGGCAACATGGCAACGGCCCGCAAAGCCGCGTCATTTACAACGGCGTCGATCTAGATCTGTTCAATCCTCGTGGAGCCGAGAAACCACCAAGCGATCACGTTCGCATCCTGATGGTCGAGGGCAGCTTGCTCGGCGGCTACGAATTCGGGCTGGAAAGTGCGGTAGCACTTTGCGAACAATTGCAGAAAACACAAAACTTGAATGTCGAATTGGTTGTGGCTGGCAAGGTCGACCAGAAGCAAAAAAACAAATGGCGAACAAGATCTCAGGTGACAGTTGATTGGGTCGGCGTGCTGCCCAACGAACAGATCCCCGCCCTGAATCGCGGCGCGCACATGCTGTATTCCTCCGACCTGAACCCAGCCTGCCCTAATTCCGTCATCGAAGCGCTAGCCTGCGGGCTGCCTGTCTTGGCCTTCGACACCGGCGCGCTCAAAGAATTGGTCACGCCGCAGGCCGGCCGCGTCGTGCCTTATGGCGGCGATCCGTGGAAGCTCGACCCACCCGATATCCCCTCTCTTGCCTCCGCGGCTGCCGAGATCCTCGGCCAGCAAAGCGCATTCGGCGCTGGCGCGCGCGCCCGCGCCGAAGAAGCCTTCGGCCTCGACCTCATGGTCGCGGCCTACATCAAGGAACTGAGTGGCTAAGCCGCTGCTCTCTTTAGCTGCCGCGGCCGCTCGCTGGCTGCCCGCGCCGCTAAAGGAAGCACTCTACCGGCTCGGACCCGTCAGCCGCGGCCTGCGCGCGGCGCTCAATAGCGCCGCGCCGCAAGGGCTTAGCGAAGTCACCGTTACGGGCGGCGAGTTGGCAGGCGCCAAACTACTGCTCGATATGCAAACTGAGAAAGATTATTGGCTGGGCACGTACGAGATGAACTTGCAGCAAGCCATTCGGGATTGGGCGCAACCCGGCATGGTCGCCTACGACGTAGGCGCCAACATCGGCTATGTGAGTCTGCTGCTGGCTAAGCGCGTGGGTGAAAACGGCAAAGTGTTTTCCTTTGAGCCCTTGCCCGATAACCAGGAACGATTGCAAAAAAATGTCGCACTAAATCCCAACCTGAGCGTGAGACTGATCCCGAAGGCCGTCGCGGACAAAGCGGGCGAAACGACTTTTTTAGTCCACTCCTCAGGGGGCATGGGCAAGCTGCAAGGTTCTTTCGGCAAGAATGTTGATTTTGCAACCCAAATGGAAGTGGAAACTATTGGCTTAGACGATTTTGTGTATAAAGAAAAAAATGCAGCCCCGAACATCATAAAAATTGATATAGAGGGCGGCGAGGTGCAAGCGTTAAAAGGCATGCAGCGGCTCCTCAAAAAGGCGAAGCCAATTTTGTTGATCGAACTGCACGGTCACGAAGCAGCCCACGCCGCATGGACCGTTCTGCGCGAAGCCGACTACAACCTGTATTTCATGCGCGCAGGCTATCCCAAAATAACTGCGCCTGAGGAACTTGGCAAGAAAAGTTACGTTGTAGCGAGGCTCGCTTGACGCAGCAATTCGACGGCCGCGTCGGTATCGTGCAGCGCGTGCTGCCGCGCTACCGCGCCCCCTTCTTTGATTTGCTTGCGCAGCAGATCAAAGGCGGCCTGAGCGTCTTCGCCGGCCAGCCGCGCGCCGACGAAGCTATCCCGTCGGCCGATAAGCTTGCGATCGCCAAATGGCAGCAAGTGCACAACCTCCATTTCTTTGCCGGCACGCTGTACGCGTGCTTCCAACCTGGGCTGACCGATTGGCTCGAGGACTGGAATCCCGACGCGCTCATCGTAGAAGCCAACCCGCGCTACCTCAGCACGCCTTCCGCTGTGCGCTGGATGCACACGCGCAAGCGGCCCGTGATCGGCTGGGGTCTCGGCGCACCGGCGCACAGCGGGCCGCTAGCCAGCTGGCGTACGAACTTTCTCAAGCAATTCGACGCGCTCATCTCTTATAGCCAAAGTGGCGCAGCCGAATACCGCGCCCTCGGTTTCCCTGCCGATCGCGTGTTCGTAGCTCCGAACTCTGCTACCCCGCGCCCAAAGGCCGGACCCGTAGAGCGAACAAACGCGGACAAGCCAATCGTCCTTTATGTGGGCCGCTTGCAAGCGCGCAAGCGCATAGATAGCTTGCTGCGCGCCTGCGCCGCGCTGCCATCTAATCTTCAGCCGCGCCTTCAGATCGTGGGCGATGGTCCGGCGCTTGCGGATCTACGGACTTTAGCAGCCAGCATCTATCCCCAAACAGAATTTGCCGGGCAGCGCTTCGGCACAGAACTGGAGACCTACTTCCACCAGGCTGACCTTTTCGTGCTGCCCGGCACCGGCGGCCTGGCTGTGCAGCAAGCTATGGCGCATGGCCTGCCCGTGATCGTCGCCGAAGGCGACGGCAGCCAGGAAGATATGGTGCGGCCCGGCAACGGCTGGCTGCTGCCAGCTGGCGACGACGCCGCTTTGCAAGTCGCGCTCGCTGACGCACTCAGCGACATGGCGCGGCTGCGCAAGATGGGCGCCGTCTCTTTTCAACTGGTGCAGCAAACTTTCAATCTCGAAAACATGGCGGACGCCTTCTTTGACGCCCTGAACGCGGTGAGCCGCTGATGCGCATTCTTTTCGTAGCCGATGGCCGCTCGCCGATCGCATTGCAATGGATGGAATATTTCGCAAAGGCGGGCAACGAAGTCCATTTGGCTTCGACATTCTATTGCGAGCCGAAACTCAAATTTGATTCATTGCATTTTGTTCCTGTGGCCTTCAGCAAGACAGCCCAAAACAAATCCGGCGGACGTAGTGGGCTAAGCTCCGTCTTGCCGACTCGGCTGCGCACTCAACTGCGCAATTGGCTCGGGCCGTCAACTCTGCCGCGCGCCGCGGCCCAACTGCGGGCAGTCCTTGACGCGGTACACCCTGACTTAGTGCACGCCATGCGCATCCCATTTGAAGGCATGCTGGCCGCCGCGGTCGACCCAAAGGCTCCGCTACTGATCTCGGTGTGGGGCAACGATTTCACTCTGCATGCCCGCTCAAATCCATTTACGGCCGCCACCATACGCAAGGCCATGCACCGCGCCAATGCGCTCCACACGGACACGCAGCGTGACCAGCGCTTGGCTCAAGAATGGGGCTTCGCCGCAAACAAGCCAGGCATCGTGCTGCCCGGCAATGGCGGCGTGCGCAGAGAAATCTTTAAACCCAGCGCAAACAAGAACGGATCTCAACAGGTAATCAATCCACGCGGCATGCGCGCGTACGTACGCAACGATGTGTTCTTCAAATCCATACCTATCGTTCTCGCCGAATTACCTGATGTTCGTTTCATCTGCCCTGATATGAATGACGAACCAGAGGCACAAAGATGGGTATCAAAATTAAAGATCAACAGCTCCGTAACCCTTATGCCGAAACTGGACGCCGCCTATCTGGCGGCTGCGTACCAATCATCCCAGGTGATGGTTTCACCTAGCACACATGACGGCACGCCGAACAGCTTGCTGGAAGCAATGGCCTGCGGCTGCTTCCCGGTGGCCGGCGACCTGGAATCGATCCGTGAGTGGATCACCCCCGGCGAGAATGGACTACTGGTCGACCCGAATGACCCGCACGCCCTGGCCGCCGCCATCATTCGCGCTCTGAAAGATAGCGAGTTGCGCAAGCGGGCGGCTGATATTAACGCAAGCTTGATTGCTGAGCGCGCCGATTACACGAAATGCATGCCGCGCGCCAAGGAATTCTATGCTCAGCTAGTTCGCAAATAATGTTCGACTTCGAACCTGTAGGACAAGACGTTCGTACGCGTATGCTCGCAGAGTTGGATTTTGATATTTCAAACAATAAGGCTTACATTAATCCGTTCTTAAAGCAGGGTAATGGACCACGTTACCTGGAATTGTTGCGCGCCGCGTTGGCCAGTGGGAGCGTGGAATCTTTCGCCGCAGCCATAGCCGCCAATGATCTGCTGATCGATAAGCACACATATACAAAAGAAGGTCGCGAAATTGAAGCCCGCGTGCCCGCTGTTTTCAACACCACTCTTGCCGCGGGCGAATTCAACCGCTATTACATGCGCGCACTTTGCGTGCTCGCCAAACAACAAGAAAAGCCCTTTGTAGAGATCTATCGCGCCAAAGCAGTGAAAACAGCTCGCCTAGAGAAAGATGATCGTATCGGGCGGCGCATCGAACCTCAAGTTTTACTGGCAGACTTGCGCCAGACCAGTTTTGAAAGCCCAAGCGCTTTTGACCTCGGCGGGCCAAATTCCGGGCTCAGCATCCGCATTCCATCCGAATAAAAAAGAGGCCTTGCGGGGCCTCTTTTGCTTAATTCGATTTCTTCCAATCCCCCGTTTCTTCATCTTTCTCATAGCCGCCCTTCTTTACTGCACTCCACGCCACCCGTCTGGCGCGATCTTTGTCGCCATCATATTCTTTCAACGCATTGTTGAAAGCCGCCAAGTAGATCTCTTGCGCGTGCGCCGGAAGGTTATTCTTCACGCCCTTCGGTAATTCCTTCACATTGTCGTATGGCATGCTCCACCTCCACGCGAGAAAACGAAGGGGATTGCTACGCGTTATTGGTACTAACTGTGGATAGCGTGTCCCTCGGCCGCATGCGCCACTTCCATCAGCACTTCGGTCAGGCTCGGGTGGGCATGTACGTTGCGCGAGATCTCGGTCGCGGTCAACTCAGCCATTTGCGCTATGGTCAGCTCGGGCAGCAACTCGGTAACTTCGGGGCCGATCATATGCGCACCGAGGATCTCGCCGTAGCGCGCATCGGTCACCAGCTTCACCCAGCCGGCGTAATCACCCAAGCCGAGCGCCTTGCCATTGGCTTGGAAATTGAAGCGTCCGACTTTAACCTCATAGCCGGCTTCTTTAGCTTGCGCCTCAGTGAGACCGAACGAAGCCACTTGCGGATGGCAATAAGTGGCCCGTGGCATCATGCGGTAATCCAGTTTGATCGTTTCCACACCGGCAATATTTTCTGCGCAGACGATACCCATCGCCGAGCCTACGTGCGCCAGCATCAGCTTGGCGGTCACGTCGCCGACTGCCCAGATACCCGGCACGTTGGTGGCCATGCGATCGTCAATAAGGATCTCGCCGCGCTGCCCGAGCTTGACCCCAGCCTGCTCAAGGCCAAGATCTTTCGTGTTCGGTCGGAATCCGATCGCTAGCAATACTTGCTCAGCTTCCAAAGTTTCTTGCCCAGCTTTGCTCGACACGGTAACTTTTACGCTGCCCTTGAGCTTTTCAACTTTCTCAACTTTGGTGCCGGTCTTGACGTTGATGCCGCTCTTGGTCATGTTCTTCGCCAGTTCTTTGCTCACTTCTTCATCTTCAAGCGGCGCAATGCGGTCCAGCATTTCAACAAGCGTGACCTGGCTGCCATACGAACTCCACACCGTAGCGAATTCCAACCCAATTGCGCCACCGCCCACGATCACTACTGATTTCGGTAATTTCTCCTGCAAGATAGCGGGCCAATAGGTGAGCACTTGCTCGTTGTCGGGCTCAATGCCCGGCACGCTCATGGCGCTTGCGCCGGTGGCGATGATGATGTTCTTAGCTTTGTGCTCCACAGCAACGCCGCTCTTGGGAGTCACCGAGACCGTGTCTTTTGCGGTTAGCTTGGCGGTGCCCATGTGCACGTCGATCTTATTCTTCTTCATCAGGAACTCAACGCCCTTCACCAGACGTTCGGAAACCTGGCGGCTGCGCTTCACCGCCGCGCCATAGTCCAATTTCAAGTCTTTGAAGGAAAAGCCGAATTCCTCCCCACGATTGCGCAAAGTATTCGCTATTTCGGCGTTCTTTAACAACGCCTTGGACGGAATGCAGCCCACATTCAGGCAAACGCCGCCGAGGAATTCCTTATCCACGATCGCAACTTTGTTGCCTAGTTGCGCAGCGCGGATGGCGGCCACATAGCCCCCCGGCCCGGCGCCGATCACGATAACGTCATAATTTGCCATGCATGACCTCGATGAATTTATGCCCAATTCTCTAAAGTGTATTTGATCGTGCCCAAGAAATAATCTGCCACGGCCCCATCCAAAATGCGATGATCGAAGGTCAATCCTAAATAGACCATCGGGCGGATAGCGATGGCATCGTTGATCACCACCGCACGCTTCTGGATCGCACCGGTGCCCAGGATGGCGC
>JBKJWG010000047.1:0-3948 GCA_046716985.1 Anaerolineales bacterium
CTGCTGCTGCCCGCCCGAAAGCTCGTTGGGCCGGTGAGTGATGCGATCGCCAAGCCCCACCGCCACCAAGGCCTCCTGGGCGCGCTTGAGATTGTGGTTTCCATTCGCCGAATAGCGCAAAGGTAATTCCACATTGGTCAGCGCGGTGGCGCGCGGCAACAGATTGAAGGTTTGGAAGATAAAGCCGACCTTGCGGTTGCGGATGTCGGCAAGCTGATCGTCACTGAGATCCGCGATGGTTTCGCCATCCAGTTCATATTTGCCGGAAGTAGGCCGATCCAGGCAGCCTAGGATATTCATCAGCGTCGACTTGCCTGAGCCGGAAGGGCCCATGATGGCCAGCACCTCGCCGCGTTTGATCTTGACCGTGAGCCCGCGCAGTGCGTGCACTTCTACGTCCCCCATCTTGTACACTTTTGTCAGGTCGCGCGCGTCAACAACCAGATTACCCATTACTGGCCGCCCCCAAACAAGTCCTGAACTCCCTGAGGCGGAGGTTGGCCAGGGTCAAAAGTGAAGCTGGGTGGGTTGAGCACGATGGTGTCGCCCTCTTTCAGATCGCCGCCCACGACTTCGCTGTAGGTTTCAGACGAGGCGCCCAGCGTGATCGCTACGGGTTGTAGCTGCCCGTTCACCAACACGTAGATCACGCGCTCACCGTCTTGGATGCGCACGGCGCGGTTGGGCACGAGCAGCACATCTTGCAGCTCCGTTACCACTATGTTTACGCCGGCGGTCATACCTGGGCGCACGAATTCATCGGCGTCGCTCAGTTCAACAGTTACGCGGAAGTTCACTGCGCCCTGGTCCACGGCGCCTGCCATGGCAACTGCCACGACTTCGCCGTGATACTCGGTATCGGGTGCGGCATCCAGTGTGATGGTTGCGGGCTGACCGATCTGCACGCGGTTGATGTCCACTTCAGATACATCTACATCGACCAAAAGATGATCGAGATTATCCAATTGGAAAGCAACTACTCCGGCGGAAACCAGATCGCCTTCGTGCGGAAAAGCGTCCGTAACCGTGCCGGCAAAGGGCGTTTCAATGTTGGCGAGCTTGAGGGTCGCCTCAGCGGCGGCCACGCGCGCTTCGGCCGCGGCCTGCGCTTGCGCGGTGGGGCCGCTCAGCACCTTGTCGTAGTCCTCCTGGGCTTTGGCGAGTTGTGCCTTAGCCAGGGCCAGCTCGGCTGAAGCCACATCAATGCCAGTTTGATTCGAGGGGTTTGCATAGCTGTTGTAGACGCGCACAGCCGAATCGTATTCCTGCTGTGCCTGGGTGAAGCGAATCAGCAGATTGGCGCGCGTCAGATTATTTTGGGGTTTGTTGGCGTAGGGCTCGTAATCTTCGCGAGCTTTATCCAGGCGGTCTTTGGCCAACACCATGTTGGCAAATGCCTGATCGATGTTGGTTTGACCGCCGGGGTGGCTAGCATTGTTGTAGTCGGCCTGGGCGGATTCCAAGGTGTCCTGGGCATCCGCCAAGGTCTTTTGGGCTTGGGCGATGCCAAGGTCGCCGTAAGAATCGTAGAAATCTTCGAGCGCATCCTGGGCCGCTTGCAGATCATTTTGGGCCAGGATCACGTTTTGAGGCAGTGAAGTCAGCTGCAGGCTGGCGAGCACCTCCTCCTGATCGACCTGATCGCCCACTTCAACGGTAACTTTATCCACCGTGCCCGAGGTTTGCCAGATAAGCGTGGCGCTTTGGATAGCGCGCACGCTGCCCGTGGCGCCGATGGTGGCGGTCAGGTTGCCGCGCGCCACGATGGCGGTCTGCAACTCAGTGGCTTGCGAAGCTGCGCCTCCGCCTGCGGCGCGGGCAACGAAGAAAATTATTGCGACGGCGCCTAGCACCGCGAGGATAACTTTCCAGCGCGCTTGCACAAAATTGCGAATTCGTGTAGCAAGATCTTTAGCCATGAACTACTCCTTAGTGAGAAGCGGGGTGTGCTTTTTCTTTAGATTTTGAAACGTTCTTCTGCTCCAGGCTGGTAATTGCCTTTTCCAAGAGGTTGAATAATTGCTCCTGCTCGGCGCTGGTCAACGCATCCATAAATTCGTTGATGCGCTTGCGTCTAAATGAGCGTGCGCGCTTGGCCAGTTCCATAGCCTTGGGGGTGAGATAGAGCCGCGTGGCGCGCCCGTCTTGCGGGTCGCTTTCGCGGCGCAGCCAACCAGCCTGCTCCAGCTTGCGCAGGGCCACACTCACCGTGGGCATGGTCACGCCCAGGATCTCAGCGACCTCGTGCACGCGCACACCCGGCCTGCGGGCAATGCTGATCAAAAGGCCCAGTTGCGGCATGGTCAGCTCAGCGTCCTTTAAAGGCGCGTCGCGTAGATCGAGCGATTCGAGGCGGGAAAACAAAGCCGCCAGGCGCTCATGGGGATTGGTAGAGATAGCCATTCAGGTAGATAGTTAGTTTGTCTAACTAAGTTCGCGGTCGATTGTAATCTTTTTTTCAGGATTTTCAAATAAGAGAAGTGTTAATAGCAGATACAAAAACTCCCACTGCAAAGTGGGGGTTTTATTGCTCGATCAGGAAGTAAGAAAGGGAATACGGTTTTTTACGATGCGCGACAGCTCGGCCAACTCCGGCACCCTAAGCACCCGGGCAACCAGAGCATACACAACTAACCCTAGCGCAATCCCGCCTACGGCGAAGAGCCAAAGCGGCGCGCCCGCCAGCCGCCCCATCCATACCCATATCGCAACGCTCATGGCCGCGCTGGCCAAGGCTGCTTGTCCCAGTCCGCCGAGTAAGTTCGTTTCTTGCAAGCCACCCAAACGCCGCCTCATCAAATACAGCAGCGCCAGCATTTCTAGGAAAGTAGCCACCGAGTTCGAAAGTGCCAGGCCGCCATGCGGCATCCAGCCGCGGCTCAAAAACACAGCGGGCAAGGTAAGGCTAAGAATGACGTTGAGAGCCATAGCGCCGGTACCCACCAAGACTGGCGTGCGCGTGTCATGCAAGGCGTAAAAGGCGCGCGAGGCGATCTCCACCACTGAATGGCCGAGCAAGCCGGCCGCGTACCAGAGCAAAGCCCAGGCGACCAATTGGGTATCGTCCGCTCCAAACTCGCCGCGCTGAAAGAGCAAGGCAACGATGGGCTCGCGCAACAAGATGAGGCCAACGCTGGCAGGTAGAGCGAGGAAGACGATGCCGCGCAAGGTGCTTGCCAGCGATGAGCGTAATTCGCCCAACTTGCCGCGCGCCACTTGCGCGGAAAAAGTAGGCAGCGCCGCAATGGCGATGGCCTGGGCAATCACTACTTGCGGCATTGTCATCACTTGAAACGCAACAATGATGGCAGACAGGCTGCCGGTGGGCAGGCCGCTGGCGATGATGGTGTTGACCAAAAAATTAATTTGGACTGCGGCCACGCCGAGGAGTCGCGGTGCCATTAGCCCGCCTACGTTGCGCACGCTGGCGAGATGCAAACCCAGCAGGGGCTGATAGGTCGGCCGCAATTTGACAAGTCCCGGCAACTGCACGCCCAGGTGCAAAGCCGCGCCCAACACCGCGCCCCAAGCCAGGCCATGAATACCCATGCTCGGCACGAAGAACAACACGCCGAAGATCATGCCCAGCCAATACAGGCTAGGTGCTAGCGCCGGCAGCAGAAAACTTTGATGGGCATTGAGGATGCCCATCAGCAGTCCGCTTACGCCGAACAAGATCGGCGTAAGCAGCTGGATGCGCAGCAAAGAAACGGTGAGCGCCTGTTGGGATGGGTCGAAATGTGGCACCAGAATATTGCTGACTAGCTGAGGCGCAAACAGCCAGGCCAACGCGCACAGCGCAATGAGCACTAGGGTGACTAAGTTGGAGATTGCCGAAGCCAACTGCCAGGCTTCAGCGCGCTTTTTCTTTTCCAGGAAGCCGGTGAACGTGGGAATAAAAGCCGAGCCCAGCGCCCCACCCGCCACCAGGCTGAACAGGACCTCGGG
>JBKJWG010000048.1:0-2782 GCA_046716985.1 Anaerolineales bacterium
AGCTTACGGCCGTTGATCTCGAGCACATGTTGGGAGCCGGTCACCGTTTGTGCTGCACCGAGAAAACGAATTTGCATAAACTCCTTTTGGTTTAGCTTTACCCTCGCCAGCTTGCGGGAGAGGGTCGCCGACCAAAGGGTCGGCGGGGTGGGGGCTTTCCTTTTAGCTGGGATGCAACGCCGTCAAGATCTGGTCGCCGTACGTTTTCAGACGCCAGGGGACCGTGGCGAAAATACTTTCAAGTTCTCCTGGTTTGCTCGGATTGGCTTTGGCCACGGCTTGCATGATATCGCGCGGCAGCACCACATCCGATTCCACGTCCAATTCTTTGGCCGCGGTCTTGCGCCACACGCGCAACTTCTCCAGGCGATCCATGTAGGCTTCGTCGTAAGGCGGGCGCTTGGGCCGCTTCAACGGCGGCGAATTCTCGCCGCGCTGCACCGCGTCCAGCAGTTGTTTGGCATGCCGCGCCACCTGGCCCGCACTCATGCCCGCGATCAGCTTGAGTTCATCTGGGCTGTGCGGGGCGGCCTTGGCGACATCGGTCAGCGTGCTGTCGCCGATGATCTTGAACAGCGGCACGTCCGCTTCGGCGGCCTTGGCCTCGCGATACAGCGCCAGCTCGCGTAATATTGCCGCCTGGTGCGGGTTGAGATCGCGGGCGCCCTTGATGCGCCACACCGCGTCAGTTTCTTCGGGTTCGGCGCTGCCGCGTGTGATCTGCGGCAGGCGCTCGAAATCTTCCTTCGCCAGTTCCCAGCAGCCGCGCTCTTCGAGTTCGGCTTTGAGCTTATTGCGCAGCTCGATCAAGTGATGCGTGTCCATGCGCGCATATTCGAGTTGCGCAGCTGAAAGCGGACGCTGGCCCCAATCGGCGCGCTGAAAGCGCTTCTCGAGCTTGATACCGAACTCCTCTTCCAGCATGTTGCCGAGGCCAACTTTCTTCCGACTCAGGATGCGGGCCGCCATCATCGTATCGAACAAATTCGCGAACGCGAATCCATAATCTCTTTGCATCACAATAAGGTCATATTCGGCGGCGTGAAATATTTTTTCAATGCGCGCGTCGCTGAATACAGCCGCCAGCGGCGACATGTCTTCGACGGCCAGCGGATCCACCAGCGCATCTTCTTTGGCGCTCGAGAATTGCACCAGGCACAGCCGCTCGCGGTAAGCATGCAAGCTGTTGGATTCCGTATCCACGCCCAGCATCGTTTCTTGCGCCAGCCGCGCTGCCAGTTGGCTTAGTTCGGCTGGTTTGGTTACTAATGTCGGTATATCAAGTGTGGGCACCGTGCAATTATAGAAGCAATAGCGCGCTATGAGTTAGATTGGATTAATCGATTAATCAATTAATCGATTGGTCTATACTCCTCCTATGCCTCCCGCGCCCCTAGTCCTCGAAGGCTCGCTTTCCGTGCTCGCCGCGCTCGAAGCCGGCCGCCGCGAAATTGAGGCCGTCTACGTCCAGCAGGGCAAAGACATCCGCTCGCTCGATCGCATCGAACGCGCCGCCCGCGCCAAGAACATTCCACTGAAGCAGGTGGACGAAGCCGAGATCAGCGCGCTGGCGCAAGGCGCCAGCCACGGCGGCGTGCTGGCGCTGGCTGGCGAGCGTAAATTTCAATCGCTGGATGAGCTTATTGCCGGTCAAAAAGAACCATTCGTCGCCATGCTAGATGGAGTCGAAGACCCCTTCAACTATGGCCAGGCCATCCGCGCCTTGTATGCCGCCGGCGCCCACGGTCTTGTGGTGCCCGAACGCAATTGGGATAGCGCCCTCAACGTCGTCACGCGCGCCTCGGCCGGCGCCTCCGAGTACATGCCCACCACCAAAGTCGCCGATGCCAAGGAAGCCATCGCCTTCTTCAAGAGCCACGGATTGGTTATCGCCGCCACCGCCAAAGAAACTAAAAGCAAGTCGCTCTATGCAGTCGACTTGCATCGCCCGCTCTTCATGCTCATCGGCGGCGAGCACCGCGGCCTGAACGCAGCTACCCTGGCGCTCTGCGACGAGCTGCTTACTATCCCCTACGGCCGCGACTTCAAAGCCGACCTGGACGTCACCTCCTCGACCGCCATCCTGGCTTTTGAAGTTATGAGGCAAAGAGTCTGGCCGCAGCGGTTCCGATCCGAAAGAGCCAAGAAACCAAGATAGGTCTAGAATTGTCTTCTGAAATAATGCCAATGTCACTTTCGCGGGCAATTATCGAACAGGCCTGGCAGCGCGCCGGTGGCTTCTGTGAATGCCGCCGCTCGCACCACAAGCACCCCAACGAACGCTGCGGCAAAAGGCTAAATTGGATCAATAGGGGCATGTTTGGTGACGGCACTTGGGAAGCTCAACGCATTACTACAACGGACGGCAGCTTGGGGCCTGACGTCGAAATCCTCTGCTGGGATTGTCACGCCAAAGATATTTAGTGGTGCCAGTTTCTACTCGATTATTTGGACTGCTAATTGGGTGCCAAGGCCGTTATAGGCAAGGTATTCAAAACGCAGCTTGGTGCTCTCGATAAACTCGAAAAAAGCTTTGGCTTCACCATCCTGCCAGCCTGGATAGTTGAAAAATTCGTCGAAGATAAGGATCGTGCCCGGGACGATCCTGGGCTTGCTGAGTTCTAGAATTGTTTTTGTGGAGCTATACAGATCGGCATCTAAGTGAAGCAGCAAGGCGCTCCCCGCATGTGTTTCCAGGAATGGGCCGAGCGTCTCGTCGAACAAGCCGGCGATCAACTCTACATTCTTGCGCACAACCGGCAATTCGGTCTTGAATGTTCCC
>JBKJWG010000049.1:0-2824 GCA_046716985.1 Anaerolineales bacterium
CAATTCTCGTGTCTTGAGATTCTCGTATTTTCGGTCCAAGAAAATCGGAGAGCTTGTTTTCCTGGTTATCAACGAACTGAATCTTCATTAGCCCCCCGCTCCTTAAATGCTTCGATAGCTTCTTCTACACTGCCAAATGCCCACACCGCTAGTTCCTCGAGACTTGCCGCACCTCTCATGTTATCAAATTCATCCGATACAAAACCAAAAAACTGTTCGTCATCCGGATAATCCTCTGGCTTCTCAAATTTCTTTCCATAAATCTTTTCGAATTTTTCAACAGCAGTCTCAAATTCCCCGAAAGCAAACTCGATCAACTCATCGAAGTTAGCATATCCTTCTGTAATATGGAATTCCTGCGAAACAAAATTGTCAAACGCCTGGGAATTTAATAGTTCTTCCATTTTCTCCCTGGTTTAACTTGGCAAATTCTACTTTTTGCCCGGTGAAGCGCTCTTTCATTACATCGATCGCTTCTTTATTATCATCCACTAGCAGGAATCGGCGCCCCAGTTCTAGTGCCACCGCACCCGTAGTTCCACTGCCTGCAAAGAAATCAAGCACCAGGTCGCCCGGCTTCGAGGAAGCAGACACCACGCGCCGCAAAACGCCAAGCGGCTTTTGCGTCGGGTAGCCGGTTTTCTCTTTGCCGGTCGGGCTCACAATGGTGTGCCACCAGGTATCCGTGGGTAGCTTGCCGCGGGCGGCTTTCTCCTCGCCCACCAGCCCAGGGGCCATGTAGGGGATGCGCTCGATCTCGTCAACGTTGAAGGTGTAGTGCGCGCTATCTTTCACATACAGCAAGATATTGTCATGCTTGGCAGGCCATCGGTCTTTGGCCCGGCCGCCGTAATCGTAAGCCCAAATGATCTCGTTCAGGAAATTCTCGCGGCCGAAGATCTGGTCGAGCAGGATCTTGCAATAATGGACTTCGCGATAGTCGACGTGAAAATAGAAGCTGCCGTCGGCGGCCAGCACGCGGTGAGCCTCGCGTAAACGCGGCTCCAGAAATTCTAAATAATCATCGAATTGATCGTTGAAGGCGCGGCTGCCCAGCACGGTCGTGGCATAGCGCTGGCCCTTGAAGCCTATTCGGTCTCCGTTGGCACTTTTCTCCGTGCGCAAGCGGCTGCGCTTTTGCTGCTTGCCTGTGTTGAATGGGGGATCGATGTAAATGAGATTGACGCTTTGATCGGGCATGCAGCGCAGCACCGCCAGGTTATCGCCGAAGACGACGCGGGCGCCGAAATCCATATCCATCTTTTTCGGCACGCTAACTCTTTTTCTTCAGCAGCGCGCGGGCGTGCTTCAAAACATTGTCTACGCTGAAGCCGAGTTTCTCCAGCGCCACCTCGCCCGGCGCAGAGGCGCCATAACGCTCCAGCGAGATCACGTCGCCTTCCTCCACCCAATGTCCCCAGCCCTGCGACACACCGGCTTCCACTGCCAGGCGAGCACGCACGCGCGGCGGCAGTACTTTGTCGCGATAGCTCTTGGGCTGCGCTTTGAATAATTCCCAACTCGGCAAAGAAATCAGGCGCACCGTGCGGCCCGCCGCGGCCAACTTCCTGCCGGCGGCTATGATCAGCTGCACTTCCGAGCCGCTGGCCAACAGGATAATGTCGGGGGTCTTTTTCTTTCCTAGATCGGCCAACACGTAAGCTCCTTTGTGCAGACCTTTGGCAGACGCGAATTCTTTGCGATCCAACGTGGGCAACTTTTGGCGCGTGAGAATGAGCGCCGTTGGTCCATGGGGTCGATGATTGATTGCCGCGCGCCAGGCCTCGCGCGTTTCGTTGGCGTCCGCCGGGCGAATGACAATCATATTCGGCATCGCCCGCAGTGAGGCCAGATGCTCCACCGGCTGGTGCGTCGGGCCGTCTTCGCCGAGACCAACGCTATCGTGCGTGTAAACCCAAATGCTCGGATACGGCGACAGGGCGGAAAGGCGCAGCGAGGGCCGCATGTAATCGGAGAAGATCAAGAACGTTGCACCGAAGGCAATAATGCCCGGCGTCAGGTTCATGCCGTTGACGATGCCGCCCATGGCGTGCTCGCGCACGCCAAAGTGAATGCTGCGCCCTTCGGGCGTGGCCGCTTGAAAGTCGGGCGCCGAATCAATGAAGGTCATCGTCGAGGGATGCAGATCCGCCGAGCCGCCGATCAAGTCCGGTAGCTTAGCGGCGATGGCATTGATCACCTTGCCGGACGAAACGCGGGTGGCCATGCCCTTTTCGTCGGCAGGGAATTCAGGCAGATCGCTATCCCAGCCTTCCGGCAGCGCGCCATCCAGGATGCGCTGCACATCGTCGGCTAACGCGGGGTGTGCCTGGCGGTAAGCAGCCAGCGCAGCGTGCCATTCCTTTTCGCGTTGCTCCCCTTGCTCCACGGCGTCGCGGAAAAATTCGAGTACGTCGCCCGGGATCAGGAACGCGGGCTCCACCGGCCAGCCCAGCTTCTGCTTGGCTCCGTTGAGCTCCTCGACGCCAGGTGGCTCACCGTGCGCCTTCTCGGTGCCGGCCTTCTTCGGAAGGCCATAGCCAATGATCGTGTGCACTTGGATCAACGACGGCCGCGGGTCGCCCTTGGCGGCCTGCAGCGCCGCGTCCACCGCTTCCACATCGTTGCCGTCGGTAACATGCTGCACGTGCCAGCCGTAAGCCTCGAAGCGCGCCCCGACATTTTCAGTAAAAGTGAGATGCGTGCTGCCGTCGATGGAAATGTTGTTGTCGTCATAAAGGAAAACAATTTTGCCCAGCTTGAGATGGCCCGCCAGCGAAGCCGCCTCGGAGGTGATGCCTTCCATTAAATCGCCATCGGTGAC
>JBKJWG010000050.1:0-7644 GCA_046716985.1 Anaerolineales bacterium
ACTAGAATTTACCCCCGACGGCAACATGCTCGTCTCAGGCTCCAGGAGCGGCTTTCAGCTCCAATTGTGGGATTGGCGTTCGTCTGCGCTGCTGACTACGATCGAGCCACACATTGGGATCGGCATCAGCCCCGATGGTCGCAGTCTGGCCACGCTGCACCTGGTCAACTACCCCAACTACAAGGTTAGCGTTTACGATTTGCCCGAAGCCGATAGCTTTTACGAGATCCCGCTGAGTGGCCAATACAACCCGACCGTTTTTTCTTTCAACCCATTGAACGGATGGCTGTCAATCGTGGAATTCGGATCGAACTCCTACCTTGCAAATTTTTGGGACCCCGAAAGCAATGAGCTGGTTGCGACCTTGGATTTCAAGCGCGAGTTTGAGGCGGGCGTACTCTATGACCTGAACAGCGACGGCTTTACCCGCGAAGGATATTTCTTGTTGACGCGATATGGCCAGCTCACCGCACCCGAAGCGCAGCCCGAAGCCACCGGCCTGAGTGAGACACTCTGGGCTTGCGGCTTCGCCCTCGCCGATATGGAAGCAAACCAGATCTTCTTCTCGCCGCCAATGCTTTACGACGAGTGCGCCGGTCCCGAGCTTATGTACGACATGGGGGCAACCTACCAGGCGAAAATTCTCAGCCCGGATGGGGCAGGTTCATTGCCGCCGAGGATGGCTTTGGCAATCTGCGGGTGTGGGGCATCGATGCAACGCAGCCAGCCATTGCGCCGGAGTGTTCAGGAGGTTGCTAGAGCCATCTTAGATTTGCAACGACATGTCACTTTAGACAAATCACGCCACTTTTAGAACATTATGTTTACAAACAACTGAGGAGTTGAAATGCGAAGATACACAAGTGCAATCGTTTTGATCGTGCTCGCTTCAATAGTCACTGGCTGCAAATCTGCGCCTGACCAAGAGACGGACGGCGCAGCTTCCGCGACCTCGACTACACAGAGCGTTGACCTGGGGGAGCTGAGCTATATCTTTGAAATCCCGGCAGAGCCTGTGGATGTTGCCGCGACTTTGGATACTGAGGGAACGGTAGAGGCGCTTATCCCCGTGGAGGGTGGCAGCATCACCGCCACCGGCGCGGATGGCACGGTCTACACGCTGGAGATCCCATCAGATGCCTTGCTGAATGAGACCTTGATCGGCCTGACCCCGGTCACCAGCGTCGCTGACCTGCCCTTTGGCGGCGAACAAACTTATGCCGTGCAGTTAAGCCCCGAGGGACTGTTCCTCCAAAACTATGCCATCCTGACGATCACACCGGCGGTGGAGATCCCTATCGAAAACCAAATCGTCTTTGGTTATCTGAAAACCGGATCGGACCTGATCCTGGCCGCGCCGGTGGTCGATTCGAGTGAGATCAAGATCAACGTGCTGCATTTCAGTGGAAACGGAGTCACCAACGCTTTAATTCAAGTTATCACGTCTGTGCGCGAACTCTTTGGAGGGAACGTAGAGCGGCGATTAGAAAATGCCTTGGCTGAACAAATAGGCATTGAGCGCCAGCGCCAATTGTTGGGCCAAAGCCAGGGTGATGACCCCGAAATGCTCGCATATTTTGCCGAAGTCTTGAGGCAATATGAAGAGCAAGTGATCAAGCCGCGCGTGGCCGCCGCAGGAGATAGCTGCGACGCGGGGAAGCTGGCGCTGGAGACCGTGATCGCCCATGAGCGCCTGCTCCAACTGATAGGCGCCAGCCAGGGCAGCACGCTGGATAAATACCCGGGCTTGTTCGACAAGGCGGCGCGGGCCTGTATTCATGAGCGGTTCGAGGAGTGCGTCGAACATCATAGGATCTGGTGGATACTCCCTCTGTACGAAGGCTTGGTCCAACAAAACTCCCAGCTTCACGTTTATAGCCAGGGAACGATGGATGAGGCCCGCGACCTGACCATAAAATGCCTGACCTTCAGGCTGGAGTTTGAATCGACCGGGAAACTTGTGACAGACGAGGGAGGCGGCTATGAATCCTCTGTGACTTCAGAGGTCATCTTGCGCTACGACCCGGAAAAAGGCTTCATTCTCGGCGCAGTAGCCGAGTTGGTCAATACGGATTTTGAATTCCATTGGCCTTGCGACGTCACCACCGCCACCGGCAATGGCGTCTTCGCAGTCCTCGGAATGTATTACGAGATCGATGGTGGCGACCCGGACGAGGACGGCAACTATCCCGACGTGGCTGTCAGCGACATAGGCCTACACTACACGCCTGGCACTACCTTAGAAAGTGTAACCATGGAAATATGTGGGTCTTCAGGACCACCGATGGTCCTTTCCCCCTTTCCGGCATGGACACCCACCTTCTTGGCTACTCATATCCATGAGATGGGAGAGAGCGGCGGCTTTGTCGCCAGAGATTGGGAGGTCTACGAGGATGAACTTTTTGCCGAGAAAGAATGGGACTTGGTAAGTTTTGAGGAGCCCGGCATTTCGGAGGAAGGAAGCTTCAAGCTCTATCACGAGCCAGGTGGATGAGCGCGGCGGGTAATGAGAGAAAAATGACAAACAGAATTTTGCTCGTGGTCCTATGCATAGCGCTAGCAGCTTGCGCGCCGACCCGAGCCTCCACTGACCTTCCGAAAGAGACTATAGACAGTGTTGCACCGACGAACGATGTCGCGCCAGCAACCGCTACAGAGGCGCCAACGGCCCCAACCAGTACAGTTGATTTGTTTTCCGCAAGGATCGTAGTGGACTCCTTTGAACAGGAGGTCTACCCTTTTGTTGTCGATGGTGACTGCTCGCTTGGTGAAGCCATCAAGGCCGCCAATACCGCCTTACCTGTCGATGGCTGCGCGGCGGGAGCACCAGGGGGGATCCTCGGTGGCGCAGCCCTTACTGTTATCCAGCTGGAGTCCGGCACCTACGCGTTGACCTTGCCCGACGAGAGTCCTTTGCCAATAGGATTTCAAGGTGTTGACTGGGGGCCTAGCGGACTTCCATCGATCATTGCCTCAGTGGTGATAGAGGGCAATGGTGCGGTCATCGAGCGCCGAGGAGAGACAAGCTTTCGCCTTTTGTTTGTACTTCCAGCAGATTTTGGGCCGAAGCCCGAAGTAACCCTCACCAATTTAACTCTGTCTGGCGGAGATGCGGGATCACATTTAGGCGGTGGCCTTTATCTGAACTTGGTCATTGCGAACTTGGACCGCGTTTCCGTAACCGGCAACCAGGCGATTAGCGGTGCGGGGATTTACTCGAGCAGCAGCACATTGAAGATCTCAAACAGCGTGATCGCAGACAACCATTCTCCAGCAATCGAGACTGCAGGTTTGGGGGGAGGGTTATACAGCCAGGATTCATCAGTAGAGATCAGCAGTACCCAAATAACTAACAACTCTGCTTTTAATAGAGGCGGCGGGATCATGAATGGGTCTGGCACGATGATGATCACAGAGAGCATCCTGGCCAACAACACAGCCAAGGTCGGCGGAGGCCTGCATACCCATCATCAGGTGGATGCGAATATGGAACCCCTTCCTAATGAGAACCCATCAACCTCGATCAGCGGAAGCTGCATAATTGGCAACATAGCCACCCATGTTTCAAATACAAGTTCAGGCAGTGGTGTCTATGATGAGGCAAGCGCGAAAAATAACTGGTGGGGCGACCCATCTGGCCCAGGCGGCGCCGGTCCTGGCCTCGGGGACGAGGTCACTGCGAATGTGTTCTACGACCCATTCTTGATTGAAATACCTGAGTTCTGCTCGATTGCTCTTCCATAAAAATGGCAAAAGCTTTATCACACTCCGGGCGGATGAGCTTAATGCGGACTGTAGACACTCAGTAATGCATAAGAATTTCTTGAAACCACAACTCGCACTCAGCCTCCTGCTTTTGTTCGCCGCGGCCTGCGCGCAGCCTGAGGCGCCCGCGGATCCTGCGCAACCAGCGGCCACGACCGTCGCCGTCAGCACCAACACTCCCCCAGGCACAACCATCCCGCCGACGGCGACAGCCACCGTCGAGCCGGCCAATCTGGTCATTGGCCCAGAGACGCTCGGCCAGGTGCGGCTATTGTGGAGCATGCCTGGCCCTACCGACAACAATCCGACCTTTGATTGTAGGCCAGCCGTACAAGCATGCACACTTAGAACCAATACAGGTGGTTTTGCATTTTCCCCAGATGGCAGCGTTCTGGCGGTTGGCATTTGTTTAGGAGTCCGCATCTGGGAACAAACGGTTGCGGGTCTTGAAGATCATCGTTGCACCGCCGAGAGCGCTATCATCCTTTACGATTCCACCACCGGTGAGGAACGCACGCGCTTTGCGGCCGCTACGATTCCTTTATCTTTAGCCTTCCACCCGGATGGCACTATCCTGGCAGCAGGGTTGAGCAACAACAACGTCGAACTGTGGGATCTCGAAAGCGGCGAGGTGGCGGCTACGTTACAAACTGGCGGAAAGTATTTTGGCGTACCGACCCTAGCTTTCACTCCGGATGGCAGCTTGTTAATTCTTTCTATTGGGGGCGGGATGCAAATATGGGATTGGAGCTCAGCTAAAAGACTCGAGAGCATCCTAGCCGTCGATGGGTTCGGAGGCATCAGTGCAGATAGCCGTCAGCTAACGGTCCTCCATTACGATTCCATCGGGGTGCCTGAGGAAATTCACGTCTACGACCTTGCTGACCCCGACAATTTTTCGGAGTTCTCGATGGCCGGGCATCCACACCCCCGTTTGTTTTACTTCAACCCCGTTAACGGGTGGCTTGGCTTCACCGGAAACAAGGGGAACGCCTTCCTTGTAAATTTTTGGGACCCGGCAACCGAAACGTTGGTTGCGTCTTTGCAATTTGATCGGGATGTCGTTCAGACTGGCGTCCACTATGGTCTAAACAATGGGGGTTTCACCCCCGACGGGTATTTTCTGATCACACGCTCTGGTTCTCTTTGGGAGAGGGAAACGCCGCCACCCGACGGCATCCTTGAGGATCGGGCAGAGGCATGCGGTTTTGCCTTGTTTGACGCGCAAGCCAACCAGATTTTCCACCTGCCCGTGTTGGAAAGCGTTGACGCAGAGGTCGAAGGGCAAAAGTTCCGTCTCAGTAAATGCTACACCCCAGAATACATGTACCCTTCTGGGCTCAATGAGGAAGCGAGAATTCTCAGTCCGGATGGCAGTTTCATAGCCGGTCAAGACGTGGACGGCAATTTTTACGTTTGGGGCGTCGACCCGAGCCAACCTGTCATTCCGCCCGAGTGTTTTGGTGATTGCTAAACAACCAAAGGAAGATATGAAAATTAAACTTTCAACCACAGCCATTTTCTTTTTGACCAGCTTAATTATTTCCAGTTGCGGGTCCGCTGGTCCCGCAACTGCTCCCGAGCAAGCCACGGCTGCCGCAGCGACCTTAGCGCCAACCGAAGCGGATGCTGCCACCGCCACCATCACCCCAACCGCCGCGCCGACTGCAACGGTCTATCCGCCGGTCTTCGACCCGGCTGCGATCGGAGACAACCGCGCGCTGCTGGATAGTTTCACTCTCACTCGCACCGACAAAACCACCAGCAGCGGGACAGTGGACGAGACCCGCACAACCATCGAATATATCAAGGAGCCCTTCACAGTGTCCGTGGTATACAAAAATATTTATTCTGGGGCGGATTATTCGATAGGCGGAGTGTCATACAACAGGAACCCGAGCGGAGATTTATACATTTATGTTATAGCTAGTCCGTACGATACAAGTTATTTTCAACAGCTGGCGGATATGCGCGAGTTCGAATCCCGGCGCTTGTCTGATTTGCTGACCAGCGCCCTCTTCGTCGACCAGGTGGATTTTGAGGGCATTCCGGCCAATCATTTCACCTTGGATGAAACAAATGTCAACGCGGAAACTGCAGGTATATACGAAATCTCGGCCGCGCAGGGCGAGCTCTACCTGGCGCAGGACGGTAATTATCTGCTCTATTTCCACCTCAAGCTGACCGGCTCCTTGTACCCAAGCGACAGCGATCTTGGTTTTACTCCAGCCGTGTTTGAAATTACGGAGGAATTGTCTTCGATCAACCAGGCGCCAGAAATCGCCGTGCCCGCCGATTTCGCCTTCCTGGATCCGGAGCTCGCCGGCGTGCCCCTGCCTGCCGATTTGAGGTTGAGAACTGTAATTCGTTACAACGACGGGCGAAACTATGACATGTACTTTTATAACCTACCCATGAGCTTTGATGAATTTCTGGGCTACTATCGCGACCTGGCGCCGACCAACGGCTGGTCGGTGGTGAGCATCGGTGTCAAAGATCCGCTTCACTATATTTGCGACAGCGAAGATTGCGTGGTGCTAAAGAAGGGCGGCCAGAAGATCATCCTCTACCGCTACGAAGGCGGCATTGCTGCGGATTATTACAACTAGCATTGCAAAGATCAAAAACAGCCCCCGAGCTTCGGGGCTGTTTTTTTATGGAGTATCCAAACTGCTGTTACGGAATCGGCTCGATCCTCACCGGATCCAGGTAGATCTTGCACAGCGGCGCGCCCTGGGGCGGCACTTCGCCTCCCCTCGGCGCCACCAAACCCAGCAACACTAAGAGCCGCCCATGATCCATGGGTGGCTCTTGAGTGGGATGGTGGCGCGGCTGGGGCGAGTTGTCCGTCAGGATGACGATAAGCTGGCCCCGCGTCCAGCGGCCTTCGGCCAAGTCCACGAACACGGCGCCTTCATGCAAACCAGTTTTCTCGAAGCTCTCATCGGTCAGCCACAGTTCGTACGCCGCCCAATGATCGCGATCATCCAGCGGCCAGACCACAAAGGCACGCTCAACGTTCGGGCTGCCGGTCCAACTGACCGAGTACACGTTGCCCTGGAACATGGTTTTGGTTTGCGTGTCGATGTTGCAAAAAGGCCTGCCCGCGCTGGCTGGAGTAAAGGCACCCAGGCTGAACGCCAACACGAGCAGAACCAGAACACCCATCTTCGCGATCTTAGCCATTTTTGATTCTCCTCAAATTGTAGGTCTTTCTCTATATTACGCCTTGAGCCGCCTACATTTGATTAACGTCTTAGCAAGCCGTTCTGTCACCGAAGCACAGCGGGAACTCGTTCAGCCTTGCCCCTCATAATGACCGTACCTGCGGACGGGTTTAACCTCATCTGCATATGTTGCCCATCATCAGGGTAACTTCATTTCTGGCTACACTCCTTTGCGGATGGGGTTCGGGGAAACCAACTTTGGTTTCCCCGGCGGGAGCGTGAGGGCAGAGCCCTCACAAAAGATTCTCCGTAGCGAAAATCGTTAAAACGAGTTATTTCGGCCAGTCGCGGCCGGGGGTGCGGGAGTCTGCCCTGAGGAAGCAACGCAGTTGCGACGAATGGGGCAGCGCCCTCGCAAAAGATTCTCCGCAGCGATAACATCTAGATCACCAGATTCGGTGAAAGTTTTGGCCCGAAGGGTGCCATTCGGCCGGTGGGTAACCTCTTATGTAATGTTAAGATGTTATGTGGTACAGTATTCACAGTTAGTTACAGTAGTAGTTACCACGTGGGGGCATTTGCTTCGAATTTGGAACTCCCTGATAACTGAAATTCTGAAAGAAAGGAGTTCCAAAATCTTATGTCTGAAAGAATCCAAGGTACCGTCAAATGGTTCAATGGCGACAAGGGTTTCGGTTTCATCACCCGCGAA
>JBKJWG010000051.1:0-3344 GCA_046716985.1 Anaerolineales bacterium
CACCCGAATCTTGGCGAACCGCAGCGCCTATTTTTCCTCCATTCCCCTTGCGTCTAGTCCGCATTAAACGAAAGCTGTGCCGTGAAAGCCAAAGAGCCACATAGTGGCTCTTTGGGGTTGCTTGCGCTGCGGCAGTTTATCTCACGGATGTGAGGAGGGCTGCCGCAGCGCAAAGTTCAGGACTACTGTCCATGGGCAACACCTCCTCGTAAGTGGGATAGCGAGGGGCGGGTCGGGTTTCTCTCCGACGGAGTGAGTATTACATATGTCGGGGCAAGCGTCAACTGAAAAGACTATTCTCTTGCTTATCCCTCATCGAGTTCGTCGTCGGTCGAGTCGAGTTCCATAAGTTCGCCGGTGGCGATGAAGATGGTGCGCTCGCAAATGTTGATGACGCGATCCGCCAGGCGCTCGAGGTTGTGGCAAGCCCACAAGAGATGGTTGATCTTGTCTATCTCCGCAGGGTGGGAGGTCATTTGCTGCAGGATCTCACCCTGGACTTGCATGAATAGCTTGTCGACTTTGTCGTCTTGTTTGGGCACGGCGCGGGCCAACTCCACCTTGCCACCCACGAAAGCTTCCAGCGACTTGTGTAGCATGTCCACGCCCACCTCGGCCATATCCAGCAGACCGGCGGGCGGCTTGAGGCGGCTCTCTGAGCCCAGGTTGATGTTGATGCGCCCGATGCCCTTGGCGTAATCGCCCATGCGCTCCATCTCGGTGATGATCTCGAGGATGGCGGTCAGGGTGCGCAAGTCGCGCGCCATGGGCTGCTGGGTGGCGATGAGGGTGATGGTGCGCTCTTCGATCTCGAAGCGCTTCTCGTTGATCTTCTGGTCGCCGCGATAGACCTCTTCGGAGGCGGCCAGGTTGCGTTCTTTCAAGGCGCGCACGGACTTGAGCGTGGCCTGCTCCACCATGCTGCCGAGGAGCAAAACCTCGTCCATCAGTTCGCTGATCTTGCGTTCAAGTGTTTCGCGCGTGTTTGTACTCAAAACGACCTCAGTAGGACATTATACGATGCTTGCTGCTTCCCCAGTTTATCGAATGGTTAACATTTGTTTTCGAGGAGAGGCAGCCAAAGCGACATTGGCTGGTGAGCTATAGTATAATTTCAGCGAATTTATATCAAAAATATCATAATAACACCCAGGTTTAAGACAATCAAAACCCCCATGCCCGAAGGAAAACAAGTCAGCCCGGCCATGCAGCGCTACGCGGCCGAGGTCTTTCGCATCCAGCAAGACCAGCCGCAGGTGTCGCTCTCGCATTTGGCCGAGAACGTGGAATCTTCCCCGCAGGCGATCGCCCGCATGGTGAAGCGGCTCACAGATGCAGGCTTCGCCAGCTACGAGCCTTATCGCGGCGTGCGCCTCACTAAAGAAGGCGAGCGCATCGCCATGCCCGCGCTGCGGCGGCATCGGCTGGGCGAAGTGTTCCTGGTGAAGGTGATGGGCTACGATTGGGCCTCGGCGCACGAGCTGACTGACGTGTTCGAGCGCGGCATCAACGATGAGCTCGAAGAGCGCATCGATGAGCTGGCCGGCCACCCGACGCGCTGCCCGCACGGCGAGCCCATCCCGAACAAAGAAGGCAAGATAACGTTCCCCAACGATAGCCCGTTGGTAGATAGAGAAGTTGGCGTGCGCTGCCGCCTGACGCGCGTGCGCACGCACCACATGGACAAGCTGCGCTACATCGCCAACCTGGGGCTGACACCGGGAGTAGAATTCACTCTGGTGAGCCGGGCGCCATTCAATGGGCCGCTGCGCCTGCAGTTCGAGCGCAACGATCAGGTGATCGGGTTCGAGTTGGCATCCTCGCTTTGGGTGGAAGTACTTGGCAAAGGTAAAGAAAAATAGGAATAGGAGTGTGGCCAAAATGAAAAAGCTCGCGTATTCAATTTTCCTCATTTCCCTGGTGCTCAGTGCATGCGCGCCTGCGCCCGCGTTGACTACGACGCCACAACCCAGCGCCACCCTTGCACCTGCTACCAGCACTTCACTTCCACCTACGGTTACTCCGACCCAAGATCCTGCTCCAAAGGAATTTCCGGAGGCAGCTTGCTGTCTCGCAACCCCCATTGAACCGGGCACGTATCTTTTGCCGGCCTGGATGGGCATGAATTTCTCTCTCGTGGTGCCGCCAGAATGGGGCGTTATTCGCGATGATAACGTGAGGCTTTTCGCCATTGCCAGGGGCCAAAATAGTTTGAGCGAGTCCAGCCAATTCATCCAATTCAATGTGATACCCGCCACCGTTACGCTTTCAGATTTCCAGCAAGATGTGCTCGACTCGCCTGAGTTTGTTTTCGGATCGCCCGAAGAAGTGACCGTGGCAGGCTTCACTGGCTTCCGCGTGGATGCCCAGGCTCTGGCTAATCCAAATGAATTAGGCAGCCGCGATGAGCACATAGCCGCCGGAATACAGCATATTTCTGTTTTGGAGGGCGACTTGGGCGGCGTGTGGGTGACTTCGACACCGGAAGCAAAGGTGCGTTTCACCGCATTGGATGTGAACGGCGTGATCTTGCTCATATTCTTTGAAGCCGAAAATGGCCAATTCGACTCTTTCCTGCAAGATGCTGACGCGATGGTTGCCAGCATGGCGGTTGTGCAATAGATAGCTGCGGCAAAAATGAGCGCACACGGTGCGCTCATTTTTTTTACAAGGAGAAAACGTTATGAAACACATGGACCATACTATGGAACATAAGTGGACCACTCTTTTAGCGATGGCGGTTTTGTCATTTGTGGCAATGTACATACTTATGTACACGATGGTTGACAGGCTCGTAAACGTCTATACGAATCTAAACCAATTCTATATGGCGGCCCTCATGACTGCGCCCATGATGCTGATAGAGATCATTCTCATGAGGTCAATGTATTCAAGGAAAGTCGTGCTGGCAACTGCAGGCATAAGTATGGCTGCGCTTGTTATTTTTTTCATGTTCATCAGAAGCCAAACGGGGATCTCTGATAGAGAATTTCTTCGATCCATGATTTCTCATCACGGAGCCGCGCTGCTCATGTGCGAAAATGCCGCGCTCGAAGATGCCGAAATTAAGAGTTTGTGCGCAGAGATAATTGCCGGCCAACAGTCGCAAATTGATTGGATGGAAAGCAAACTTTCAACGTTGAAATAACTATAAAACCTACACGGGCCCCCAGAGGCCGCCAGGCCCCACGCCCCGCTGGGGGCGATTGCATGCGCCCCCAGACCCCCTCGCAAGGAGTTGTGTGCGCCCGAAACGGTGCGATGTAGAAGCTGTGGTGTGCCCCCTGTGCTCACTCACATCAATAAAACAAATAAGACCCGTATGGGTCTTATTTGTTTAGTAT
>JBKJWG010000052.1:0-5296 GCA_046716985.1 Anaerolineales bacterium
GGCGTGCGCCGCGTGGTGTTCGCCTCCTCCGGCGCGGTGTATGGCGACCAGCAGGAACAGCCCTTGCGCGAGGATGCTTCGCCCTTCCCGCGTTCACCTTATGCGGTTTCCAAGTTGGCCGCAGAATATTACGTGCGCACCATCGGTTCGCTGTGGGGTATCGAAACGGTGTGTCTGCGCATCTTCAATGCCTACGGCCCAGGGCAGCATCTGCCGCCTTCACACCCGCCGGTGGTGCCAAATTGGCTGCAAAAGGCGGTGCGCGGGGGCTCGCTGGTGGTGCACGGCGATGGCAAGCAGACGCGCGATTTTATTTACGTGAATGATGTGGTGCGCGCCCTGGTGGCTGCCGCCACGGCGCCTGATATCGATCAGCTGGTAATGAACATAGGCAGCGGCAAGGAAACGCGCATGCGTGACCTGGCCCAGACGATCCTGGACATCACTGGCAGCCACGCCGAGATCCTTTACACTCCCCGCAATGACCCGGGGGTTTCACGCATGTCTGCTGACGCCAACCTAGCTGTGAAGATGCTGGGTTTTAAGCCACGCACCAGCCTCGAAGAGGGCTTGAAACTTACGATGAAGGAAGATGAACGCTTTCAGTTGGTGAAGGCATAGTCTGATCCGGGCGGAAGAATAGCTGCTGTTCTTAAATAAAAAAGACCTGCTCACAGAGCAGGTCTTTTTTATATTATTGCACTTCGAAACTAAGCGAAGTCTTTAATTCATCGTTCAAGTAAAGGTCAACGCGGTACTGCCCCGCCGGCCAGATAAAACCTTCTTGATTGGTCAGGTCGAAGGTGAGGCGCGCATCGCCGCTGGTGACGCTGACATCGTCGATCATGGTGTTGGGTTCTTCGCCCTCGGCATCCACGACGAACCAAACGGCGCGCACCACCGTATCTTCCGGCGCGTTGGCCAAGTCGACAATGGCATAGAAAACACCCTCCGCGGCGTAGACCGTGGTGCGCTCGTTGCCATCTGGATCCTTGGCCATGAATGCATCCGCAAAATTGGCCGTGCTCACACTGAAACCGCAGGCCAAGGCAGTGAGGGCAATGATGCCCAGGAACAGTACCAATTTGAAGCTTTTATTTTTCATATCTCTCCTTGATTGACGTTTTATATCCACACGTTTTGTTCGGCAGTGCGTTCGCCGCCGGCATCACCAGTGTTGGCTGTGCCCTTGGGTTCGATGAGCAGGATGCTGCACTCATTCTTGGCGAAGGGTTTGTGCTCAATACCTTTGGGCACTACATAAAGATCGCCATTCTTTAGTTGAACTCTTCCATCGCGAAATTCGATCTCCAGTTCGCCATCCAGTACCAGAAAGGCTTCATCCGTTTCGGGATGGTTGTGCCAAACGAAATCACCTTGGATCTTGGCCACCTTAATTTGATAATCGTTGAGTTCAGCCACAACGCGCGGCGACCAGCGTTCAGAGAATCTACTTAGTTTTTCTTTGAGATCAATAGCGATATAAGCCATTGCTATTTCTTGACCTTGCTGCGTTCTTTCTTGGTTTTGACGGTTTCGTTTTTCGCAGCTGGTTGCTCGTGGTCTGAGTTTTGCAGTTGACCATTGGGAGCAGGCTCGGTCGGCGAGGCCGCGGGCAGTTCATCAAGGGGCAACGGAGCAGGCTTCTCGATGCCCAGCGTCACTTTTTCTTCCATCTGGATCTGGCCGCGCAGGAAAGCGCCTTCTTCGGTGGACATGGCCATGGTGGTCACGTCGCCCCACACGCGGCCGGTAGCGCGGATCTCGACCTTCTCCGCCAGGATGTCGCCGCGCAGCGCGCCGGCCACGATCACGTGACGGGCTTTCACTTGCGGGCAGGTAACGCGCCCAGTCTGTCCTATGACCAGCAGCCCGTCTAGCTCGATCTCGCCGTCGTAGGCGCCTTCAATGCGAATGCCGCCGCTGCCGGTGACTTTGCCGCGCAGGTTAATGCCATCGGCCACCACGGAGGTAATGCGCTCCGTGGGCTGAACCGGCTGCTGCGGGAGGTTAGCTTTGCGGCGGAACATCAGGAGGCGGGCGGCGTTTCTTCGGAACTGCCTTCGGCGATGCCGATAATGTTGAAGCCGGAATCAACGTACAGCACTTCGCCGGTAATGTGCCCGGATAGATTCGAAGCGAAGAAGAGTGCGGCGTTGCCCACATCTTCGATAGTCACGTTCTCACGCAGAGGCGCGGCTTCGGCAAATTTGTTGTAGAGGCCCTTGAAGCCGGACACGCCAGCTGCGGCCAATGTGCGGATAGGGCCAGCCGAAATGGCATTGACGCGGATCTTCTGCGGGCCGAAATCGCGGGCCAGGTAGCGCACAGAAGATTCGAGCGCGGCCTTGGCTACGCCCATCACGTTGTAGCTGGGCACCGCTTTCTGCGAGCCGTAATAGGTCATGGTCATTAGCGAAGCGCCGGGGCGCAGAAAAGGCTGAAAAGAGCGCGCTAGGGCAGTGAAGGAATACACACTGATATCCATGGCCAGATGGAAGCCGGCGCGGCTGGTGTTGTAGTAAGGTCCGCTCAACTCTTCGCGGTTGGCGAAGGCAACGGCGTGGACGAGGATATCGATATTGCCGAAAGCCTTTTGGGCTTTCTCAGCCACGGAGGCGATGTCTTGATCCTTGGTCACATCACACTCTTCTACGAAGGTAGAACCTATCGATTCAGCCAACGGAAAGATGCGCTTCTTCAGAATTTCGCCCGCGTAACTAAGGCCGATCTTGGCGCCGTGTTCGTGCAATACCTTGGTGACGCCCCAGGCGATGGAGCGCTCGTTGGCCACGCCGAACACCATGGCATTCTTTCCTTCCAATAACTTCATTGCTTTCTCCTCATTCACAATTTAGGCCTTCTGCGGCAGGCTGGCCAGGAAACGCCACGGCTTGCTGAGCCAGGGTTCGGGCGTGTTGCCCAAGCCCACGCGCGGCCCTATTTGAACGTCCTTATTGGGCACCGGTAGCCCTTTGCTCGACGAACATTATAGCCGTAGGGCTAGCCAGGTCTAAGCCATTGTGGCGGCCGGTGATGGCGAATGCCTGGGTAAGCTTGCCTGGGCCATCTGTCCATTGCTGCTCGGGCCGGCCACGGCGCCGCCGGGCGATCGAGTCCAGCCCTTCGGTGGGCTGCACCGCGCGCACCAAGATCGCCTCCGGCTGCCCTTCGCGCTCAGTGACCAGGCAGAGCATCCAATGATTGCCATAGGTGAAATAAACGTAGGCATGCCCAGCTGGGCCATACATGACTGCAGTGCGCGGCGTGCGCCCGGCTTTGGCGTGGCAAGCTAGGTCCTTTTCGCCACAATAGGCTTCGGTCTCAGTGATGATACCGGCTAAGCGTCGGCTGAGCCCATTTCTCTTTTCGACGTGCACTAGCGTGCAGCCCAGCAGTTGGCGGGCGACTTGGACAGTTGGCTGTGCGAAAAAAGCGCGGGGTAAACGAGGGTGAGAGTGGCTCATAAATTATGAGAAAGTTGTTGCGTTTCGGTGGGGGTGGGTAGCAACAACTTGACAAGTATTAGTTTGGCGAGGGAAGTCGACATTGTATTCTCTAAGCGAGATTAAAGCAGAGCCGGACGCTTTTGGGGAGGGTTGTGATGGAAAATCAAGTTAGGAGAAATTGACTGCGGCGGTGGAGCTGGAGGACCCTTCGCTACGCTCAGGGAGTCACTGGACTGCTTCGTTTAGGGTAGAGGTTGCCTCAAGGGATTCCCCCTCTGCGTTGGTGTGATCATCTTCTGTTTCATGTTTCTTTTTGTCAGCTAGCGAGTCTTACTAATAACCGCAGCAATAGCCCTTCGCTGCGCTCAGGGTGACACGGGCTGCTTTGTTTTAGTATGTTTGGCTTGCCCCAAGGGATTCCTCCCCGCTCGCTACTCCTTCGCTGCGCTCAGGACGGCGGCTCAGGGCAGCGGCTGCGCTTGGAATGACGGCAGTAGGCGGAAAGGTAGGGGAGATTGCTTCGCTTCGCTTCGCAATGACGGCAAAAAGCTAAACGGTTTCGGGTTGCAGGATGGTTAGCAAATCGACAATCGACTTGATCTCGATGCAATCGACTTTTTCGTAGAGCCCATCCCAATTGAGCAGCACCGGCTCGACGCCGGCGTTGCGCGCCCCAAGCACGTCGGCGTAATAGTTATCACCGACGTAGATCATTTCGCTGGCCGGAATATTCAAGAATTTGAGCAGGTTCACGAAAATTTCCTTATGTGGCTTGAAGGCGCCCAGCTGGCTTGCGGTGAGAAAGAAATCGAGATAGATGTCGAGACCAATTGCGTGCATCTCGGCGTGGGCCGGCTTGGGGCGATTGGTGAGCAAGCCCACGCGATAGCCGGCGTTCTGCAAGGTTTCCAGAGCTTGCAATGTCTCAGCATGCACGCGGCTAGCCGGTTTGTAGTTCTGGCGCATGTGATCGCGCACTTGCGCGGCGAACGCCAGCGCCTTTTCTTCGTTGAATTCCAAAGCTTGCAAGTGGCGCTGGCTATAGTTCAACCAGAAAGCTTCGCTGCCCTCGCCGAACGCTTTGAGATCGGCGACCAGATCGGCGGAGGTCGCCCAGTAGCTATGTTCCCAGCGCTGGCTGGCGCGGCGCTGTTGCAGACTGAAGGGCTGGCTCAGATTCTCGGCGTAATCGCAGAAGAAAGTGTGGGCATGCGGATCGTTGTAGCGCAACGTATCGTCCAGATCGAAGAGGATGGTCGTGATTTTGTTTGACTGCAACATTTATCCGCCGATGTAGGACATTTCTACTTTGGGCAGGTCCTTGGTTTGCGCGGAGCGCAATTCCGAATAACGGTCGGTGCGCTTCTGCCACACGCTTGCGATGGCGGCGCGCATGCTGGAGTCGTCCGCGCCGCTGCGTACCAGGCCGCGCAGATCGGTGCCGCCGATGGCGAACAAGCAGGTGTAGAGCTTGCCGTCCGCGGAGAGGCGCGCCCGGCTGCAATCGCCGCAGAACGGCTGCGAGACGGAAGCAATGATGCCGACTTCTCCGCTGCCATCAGCATAGCGATAGCGCTCGGCGACCTCGCCGCGATAATTGGGATCGAGTGGCTCGATGGGCAGCTCGGAGTTGAGAATGTCGAAGATCTGCTTAGCGGTAACCACATCGTCCATGCGCCAGCCATTGCTGTGGCCCACGTCCATATATTCGATGAAGCGCAAAATATGGCCGTGCTCGCGGAAGTAGCGCGCCATGGGCAGGATGGCATGCTCGTTGACGCCGCGCTTGACCACCATGTTGATCTTGACCGGGCGCAGCCCGGCCGCGGCGCTGGCCTCGATCCATT
>JBKJWG010000053.1:0-2671 GCA_046716985.1 Anaerolineales bacterium
GAGCGGCACCGCATACTTGCGCCAAAAGTGATAGTCGATGAGCGAAGCTACAATCGCCGCGCCAACACCGATGCTCATGGTGAGCAATTGACGGCGGAACATCAAAGTTGGATCGTCGTAATTGACCAGCGAAAAATCCCAGCTGGCCGAATAGACCATAAGCACGCCAAAGATCAGCAACGTGAACACCACGAGGATCAGTGGCACATCGACGTTGAGCTCGACGTAAGGCCAGCTCTGGCGCTTGCGGCGGCCGCGGCGCTCGGGCTGCGATTCTTCGACTTCTTCGATCTGCTGAATATCTTCCATCGTTTGCTCGCTCATAGCTCATCCACCAGTTGGCGAAAACGATCGCCGCGCACTTCAAAATCTTTGAATTCATCAAAGCTGGTGCCACCCGGCGATAGCAAGACCACGTCGCCTTCTTTGGTTACGGCTGCCGCCTTCTGCACAGCTTCGGCCAAATTGGCGGCTCGGCTAAATAGCAAATTAGAGGCTTCGCGTTCAAGGATCGGCTGCAGCATGCCGGCTATTTCGCCGAACAGGACGACATGGTGAGTGCGCTCTGCAGCCAAACGCGCCAGATCTTCCCAAGGTAAACCTTTATCGCGGCCGCCCAGTAGCAACACCATCGGCTTGTCAAAGGAGCGAATAGCTGCTTCTGCGCGCTGCGGCGCGGTGGCGATCGAGTCGTTGTACCAATCCGCACCGTTGACGGTGCGTACAAATTCAAGGCGATGCGCCGCGCCGCGGAAACCTTGCACACCTGCGCGTATGGCGTCGGCTCCGGCGGCTGCGGCAATGGCGCAGGCAGCCAGCACGTTCATCAGGTTGTGCTCGCCGCGCAATTCAATCTCCGCGAGCGGAAGCAAGGCGCGTTCGTCGTTCTCGTCGCGCAGCCAGATCTGGCCGCCGCGCACGAAAGTGCCGAGTTGATTTTTAGCCAATTCGTCGCGTCCGAAGAACAGCAAACGACCTTGCACGCGTTCGGCAAGTGGCCACGAGCGCGAATCTTCGCGGTTCAATATGGCTACATCGTCCACGGTCTGATGATCCAATATCCGCGCTTTGGCCGCTACATAATTTTCCATCGTCTTGTGGCGGTCCAGATGATTGGGCGCCAAGTTGACAATAGCAGCGATTTGCGGCGCGCGCGTCATCCATTCCAATTGAAAGCTGGAGAGTTCCATCACGGCAATATCTTCGGCACGCATCTCAGGCAAGTCGGCAATCAACGGATTGCCGATGTTGCCACCCACCCACACCTTGCGCACACCCTTGCCTTCCATCGCCTTGAGCATGCGCCCCACCAGCATGGTCGTGGTGGTCTTGCCGGCCGAGCCGGTGATGCCGATCACCTTGCATGGCGCGGCTTCCAAGAAGAGCTGCGAATCATTTGTGATGGGGATACCGCGGTGCTGCGCTTCGGCCACCAAATCAATATCGCTCGCTACGCCGCCTGAAAGACACAGCAAGTCGGCGCCATCCAGCATGCTTAGCGGATGGCCGCCAGCTTGCCATTCGACGTCCAAGCCTGACAACGCTTGGCGCGCTTCAGTCAGCTGCTCAAGCGGGCGCGCATCGGTGAGCACCACGCGCGCGCCTTGGCCGGCCAAATAGGCTGCCAGTGCCGTCCCCTGCCGCGCCGCACCGATGATCACGATTCGTTTCTCCTTCCAGTCCATAATGTCACACTACCGCCAGCGCCACGCCCACCATGGCGAAGAGCAAGCTGATCAGCCAGAAGCGTTGCTCGATCTGCGTTTCGCTCCAGCCCGAAAGTTCCAAATGCAAATGCAGCGGCGACATCTTGAACATGCGCCGCCCCTTGGTGATGCGAAAAAAGATCACCTGCAGGATCACACTCATGATCTCACTGACGGGAATGACGGCGATGATGGGCAGTAGGATCCATTGGCCGGTCATCAGCGCCACCACGCCCAGGGTGGCGCCAAGCGCCATGGCGCCGGTGTCACCCATGATCAGCTGCGCCGGATGCACGTTGAACCATAGGAAGCCGAATAGCGCGCCCACCAGCGTGAAGCAAAATTGAGCCAGGAAGACCTGGCCCTGCAGCAAGGCGATGCCACCGAAGGTGGCAAAGGCAGTGGCGGAGATCAAGCCGGCCAAGCCATCCAAGCCATCCGTGAAATTGACCGCGTTGGCTGAACCCGCAATAATGAAGATGGCGATGGGGAAAAAGAAAAAACCCAGATCGAATTCGCTGCGGAAGCCGGGTAAAAATAAATGTGGCACCTTGAGCACATCGCGCAGCGCATAAGCCAGCCCAGCGGCCAGCAGCACTTGCAGCAGAAACTTGTAGCGGGCGCGCATGCCTTCGCCTATGCGGCGCTGCAATTTGCGCAGATCGTCGAGGCTGCCCAGCAGCCCGAAGGCGATCATGGCGCCCATCGGCACCAGCACGGATCGGCCGACGCCGCTCAACCCGATCAGCGGCACTGCATTGAGCAAAATGGTGACGAGCAGCACGGGCAGGATGAACATGACGCCGCCCATGGTGGGCGTGCCCACTTTGGTGTAATGGCGCAGCGGCGCCTCCAGGCGGATGCTGTCGCCAACTTCAAGGCGGCGCAAAATACGGATCAGCGGCCCACCCCAGATCACGGTGAGAACAAAGCTGATGCCCGCCAGCACGAGGGCCGAAGCGTTA
>JBKJWG010000054.1:0-3748 GCA_046716985.1 Anaerolineales bacterium
CGGGCACGCTGCCCAATGGGGCCGCGTTCCATTTCACTCAACCTGTGCGCGTGCAGCGCGGCGATTATGAAAATAAATCCCTCACTGTTACTCAAGCCGATTTGCTGGACCCTGTGCTTTCAAGCAGCGAGACGAAGGCAGTGTATGCAATGGTGACTGAGGCCACACCGATCAAGTTGTGGTCAGGTTATTGGGGGGCGCCGCACCCCTATATCGATGTGATCAATTCTCCGTTCGGGCAATTTCGCACATACAACGGCGGGGTATATACCGGCTACCACTACGGCGTCGATTTCGGTGGTGGCGTGGGCATCGAGATCTGGGCGCCTGCGTCGGGCAAGGTGATTTTCGCCGGCCCGCTGGATATCCGCGGCAACGCCACCATTATCAATCATGGTTGGGGTGTTTACACCGGCTATTTCCATCAGTCTGAAATTTTGGTGCGAGTGGGAGACCAAGTGGAGACCGGCCAGCCGATCGGCCTGGTGGGCGGCACCGGCCGCGTCACCGGCGCGCACTTGCACTGGGAAGTGTGGGTGGGAGACGTATCCGTCGACCCGTTGGATTGGATCGCGCGCATCTATCCATAAACTAAAACAGGAGGCAAGATGAAATGGATCACCCGTTCCCATGTGCATGTTGATCGTGTGGCCTGCCCGTGGCTTATCACGCGCTTTGTAGATAACCAAGCCGAGTTCCTGTATGTACCCACCAACCAAGTTGAAAAAGCTGCAAAAGAAACAGGTGCAATCCCATTCGATACGCCCGGCGCTGAATTGGGACACGTGGATGGGCGCTGCTCCTTCGAATCCATCCTGGTCAAATATGATTTGAAAAATCCAGCGTTACAGCGGATGGGGAAGATCGTGCATGCCGCCGACATAGAAAAAGATATTGACACAGACCCCATCGCGCGTGGCTTGGAAGCTATTGCCAGTGGATACAGCCTGCGTTATCCCAACGATATGGAAAACCTGGCCAATCAGTTCGAGGTTTACGACGCCCTCTACGCGTGGTGTAGCTTTGACGTGGCTAAAGCCAACTGATCCAGTTGAGTATGTTTATTCTTCGACAGCCGAGCCGCTGAAATATTCGCTGATCAGGCGGCGGGCTTCGGCGGCTTTCTCGGGCGCCACGAAGACTTCCGCGGCCGCGATGGAACTGAGGCCGAAGACCTTAGCGCTACTATCCTGAACCAGGATGGCAGCGATGCCCTGTTCAGTCAACATTTCACTCAGCAACATGCCTTCGACCGGATCGTCGAAGGATTCGATCTGCACCCAATGCTGCGGAACTGGTTTACTTTCATTCATTTGTGGATGGCCTCAGCCTGTCGAGTATAATACGCCCGCTCATTCAAGAAGTACATGGCCCCGCAACTTGCAGAAATCGATTGGCAACATTTTAGCATAGAGCCCGAAGACCTCGAGTTCCTTTCCGCTTATCTGCTTGAACAAGAAACACCGCTCGGCCCGGAAGATCTGGCCGTGCAGCTCATCAGCCAGCGCCTGAGGCGGCCGCGCCGCGCGCCTCAAGACAGTCAGGCTGCGAGCGAACGCGTCTATCTTCCTAAAGAACGATATGCACAGCAAGATCGTCTCACCTTTCCTGCGTTAAATGGCAAGAAAGGCCGCGTGCTGGCCGTGCGGCCGGCCGCTACGCTGAATGGCGCATCGTTCGATGTGATCGAAGTGCAATTTGAGGATGGCAGCGCGCACGAGTTTGCCGCCGCGCTAGCAGAGCATGTGCTCAACGATCCGCCGGAGGTAGACGCTGGCCCCAAGCAAAACGTAGCTGCGGTGGCAAAGCAGCACGCCAAGCAGATCGCACCCAAGATCGTCGAGGCTTTGCGCGGCAATCCGGATTTCGTTTACATCGCCGGGCGCTGGTTCCCCAAGTCGTTGATCATCGATGTGAGCGAAGGGCAACGCAACGTGGCCGAAGCGCAACTGGAAATGGCCGAGGGCAACCCGTTGCCCACCCGCGCGCTGCTGGGCGAAGTGGAATTGCCGCCCGGAGTGAATTCCAAACTGGCGGAATTCTCGCTCGACCTGGCGTTGCAGAGCGACGCGCGCTTCGATGAAGTCGGGCCGGCGGGTGAGGTGGCTTGGTTCCTGCGCCGCCTCGAACCCGAAGCGGTGCGCGAGACACCGCTGTATTTGGGCTACGAGCCGATCGAGCACGACCGCGCCGCTCTTGACGAAGACATGCTCGAGCTGGAGCGCCGCCTCGAGGATGAACTTTCCCCGCTGCAAGCTCAAGAAGACATCGAACCCAAGCTGATCGACGTGCCGTTGCTGTTTCCACATTGGCGCGTGGGCAGCTTGCCGCTGACGCGCAAGATGGCGCATCTTTTCCCCACCGCGCTCGAATCGCCGCGCGTGCGTTTTGATTTTGTGGACGCGCAAAACAAAGAACGCTTCCAGGGTTGGGTGGTGCGCCCGGAACGCTACATCGTCGGTTTGCGCGCGTGGTACACGCGCCGCGGGCTGATGCCCGGCGGCCTCGTGCGTGTGCGCCGCGGCGAGAACCCGGGCGAAGTGCTTGTTTCCGCCGAGGCTGGCCGCGCCAGCAAAGAATGGGTGCGCACCGCCCTGGTGGGCGCGGATGGAGGCGTGGTATATGCCACACTCAAGCAGCAAGTGCAGGGCGCGTTCGATGAGCGCATGATGATCTATCTGCCCGGCGAACTGCACAGCCTGGACGCGGTTTGGCAGCGGCGGGCCGGCAAGCGCGTCAATTTGGAGCAAGTGGTGGCGGACACTTTGCGCGACCTAGCCAAATTAAATCTGCAAGGCCACGTGCACACCATCGAACTGTATTCGGCCGTGAACCTTCTGGTGCGCATCCCACCCGCGCCCCTGCTAGCTTTGCTAGCCAAGGGCGCACAATTCCAGCACGTGGGCCACCTGCATTTCCGGCTTGCGCTAGGCGCGGCATGAGCCTGATCAAGCCGACTATAGACACGCCGTTCCAGATCGATTTCGACTGGTGGCGCGACAATGACCGCGAATGGCGCGTGTATCTGCGCGGCCTGCTCGGCCCCGAACAGGAAGCTCGGCTGGCTGAACTTAGCGGCGATGAGATGGTGGATTGGGTGGACCCGCGCACTGCCGAGGTGCGGCGTGTAAATGTGCTGCAATATCTGCTTATGAGCCATTACGCAGAACAAAAGAGTGCGGATGAAGAGAGCAGCTCGCTGGTCGAAAGCATATTCCGTGCTTTCCTCGCTAACGGCAACAAGGCGCTCAGCTCCGAGCAGCTCGGTGAGCTGCTCGGGCGCCCGGCGCAAACGATCCTCCGCACGCTCTCAGGCGCGCGCGTCTACCGCGGCATCCGGCCGGCGGTGGTGGGGTAGCCCTCACCCCGTCCCTCTCCCACATGTGGGGAGGGAGAACTTCTCAATACTTGTATAATTTGAGCCTGGAGTTTGCTCAGCCTGCGCAGCAGGCTTAAAGCGAGCAGCTTCATCGCTCGCTAAGCCCCCGTAGCTTAATGGACAAAGCAACGGACTTCTAATCCGTAGAGTACAGGTTCGAGTCCTGTCGGGGGCATACGCTCCGCCTGGCGGCGAAGCCGAGTAACGCAACTCCAACGGTCAGTTTTCGGCTATCGCCATTTCAAGGAATGTTTTCACCACTCGATGGTCGAAATGCGTGCCCGATTGCTCTTTGATGTGATCCAGCGCCTTTTCCTTCGTCCAGGCCTTGCGGTAGGGGCGGTCTGAAGTGAGTGAATCGTACACATC
>JBKJWG010000055.1:0-4597 GCA_046716985.1 Anaerolineales bacterium
CGCTTGGGCAGCGTCTTGCGCGCCTCGACGTATTGTTCGTATTCATAGATCAGGCAGCAACGCAACCGCCCGCACATGCCCGTGATCTCGGCCGGGTCGAGCGAAATACCCTGCATTTTGGCCATCTTGATTGAAATTGGGCTGAACTCAGTGAGGAAGGTGGAGCAGCAGCGCGACTCTAGGCCGCAGGCGCCCAGGCCACCCAGGATCTTGGCCACATCGCGCGGCCCGATGCGGCGCATCTCGATCTTGGATTGCTTGTACATGGCCTGCATTTCCTTACTCAGGTTCCCCAGGTCCATCTCTTCGTCTTTTTCGGTGTTGTAAAGGAAAGTGAGCGACACGCCGTCAAAACTGAACTCCGCTTTGACGATCTTGACTCCTTGATATTTCAATTTTGAAGCGGCGGCGCGGCACTCGATCATCGCCTCCACTTCTTTTTTCTGCCATCCTTTGTAGATCTTCAGGTCTTGCTCCGAAGCCTTACGCTCGATCGCCTTCCAACTGCCCTGCGGCGGAGCGGGCGGCTCGGTTAGCTTCTGCACTACCTGGCCGATCTGTACACCTCGGCTGGTTTCGACGATAGCGTAATCACCGGGCTTGAGCTCCGGCGCTTTGGTCGCGTCGAAA
This sequence comes from Anaerolineales bacterium, assembly GCA_046716985.1. GTDB lineage: Bacteria > Chloroflexota > Anaerolineae > Anaerolineales > UBA11579 > JAMCZK01. The sequence goes on from JBKJWG010000055.1 coordinate 631, forward strand.
TGATACAGCTTGCCGATCTTCTGGAAGCGTACTCCGACGATCAGGGGTGTGTTTGTGTTGGTTTGAGAAACTGGGGCGTCAGTCATGCTAAGGTTTACCTTACCACAAAGAGAACTAAGGGGTTATGCAAATTAGTTAGCTTGTGTGGTTTTTACTCATCCACTATTTTAATCGGAACGGTCTGACTTTGCGTGGCCAAAGCTGCCACAGATGCCATGAGGGCCAACTCGCCCGCTATAGCCTTGAAGGCCTGCGCCGAGGCTGAATCGGGGTGGCTGAGCACGATCGGCTTGCCCGCATCGCTGCCGGCGCGCACTTGTGCTTCCAGCGGGATGCTGCCGATCAGCGGGATGCTAAATTCTTTAGATAGCGACAATCCGCCGCCGCTACCGAAGACTTCCATGCGCATGCCATCCGGCAGCTCGAGGTAGCTCATGTTCTCCACAATACCCATGAGCGGCACACGCAATTGGCGGAACATCTCGGCGCCGCGACGGGCGTCATCGATCGAAACCTTTTGCGGCAAGGTAATGATGACGCCGCCGCTCATCGGCGTGGTCTGCGCCAGGCTCAACTGCACGTTGCCGGTGCCGGGCGGCATATCGATGATCAAATAATCCAGCTCGCCCCACTCCACATCGTTCATAAATTGGCGCATGGCGTTGTGCAACATGGGGCCGCGCCATACCATGGCTTGCTCCGGTTTCACCAGGAAGCCGATCGACATCATCTTGACGCCGTACGCTTCAGCCGGCGTCAGCCGTCCGCTGCTATCCGGCGGCTTGGGCAGCCGCTCGACGCCCATCATGGTGGGAATATTAGGGCCATAAATATCTGCGTCCAGCAGCCCGATCTTGGCGCCTGTTTTCGCGAGAGCGACCGCCATGTTGACAGCAACTGTGCTCTTGCCCACCCCACCCTTGCCGGAAGCAATGGCGATCGTGTTCTTCACGCCGACAGCCAAGCCCGCCCGCGGGCGGCCATCGTTGGGCACTTCAAAATCCATCTCGATTTTGACTTTGCCCGCGCCCGCTTTCTCAAGCGCCTTACGCGCCTCTTGCTCAATTTGCTCCGCAAAGGGGTGCACAGGCGCGACTAAGACGAGACGCACATTCACATCTGCGCCTTTGATGCTCAAATCTCGCACCGCGTTCAGCGAAACGAGATCCTTCTTGAAGGCTGGGTCCTGCACCTTGCTCAACGCAGCCAGGACAGCTTCTTCTGTCAATTGTTCTTTAGCCATTGAAAGTTAGGATCTCAGAAATCTTACGCCAGTGCTTCGTAATCTTTGCTCGCTTTCTCTACCTGCTTCAGCAAGGCCCGCTCGCCGCCGCGGTAACGGCGCACCGCGTCCTGGGCGCACAGCGTGCAGCCCTTCATAGCCCGGAACGAGTCTGCATTGCAGCTGCTGCAGCCATCGATGCGCGCCATGGCCAGCACAAAGCTCACCGCTTCCGGCGACTCGGGTTTCGCTTTGGTGGCCTTGTCGGCCACCTTACGCCAGGCCGCGCCGTGCAGATCACGCAGCGAAGGCGCCACGCGGATGGGGAAGATCAGCTCAGTGTCTTCGTTGTACATAAAAATGTCAAACAGTCGGGACGTCCGGTGTCTGGATGTCGGACAGTAAACCGTGTGACCTGAGGCGGTGCGTCATTGCTATCTGTGGTGGAGATTGCTTCGTCCGCTGCTCATTGCTTCGCATGAGCTTGCTCCTCGCAATGACGGTTTTTCTTCACTGCGCCGGAGTGGTAGGGCTTGCTGGCGCAGCAGGAGCCGCGGGTGCAGCAGCCCTGGCGGCCGCAGCTTCCGCTTTCTTGGCGGCTTCGGCGGCGCGAGCGGCTTCTTCGCGAGTGTAATTGGCGGGGCGAATGCCGGCGTAATACGAAGTTGGCTTCGAGAGCATGTCTTTGTTGTAAATATTCTGCGCGTGCCGGTCGTAGGTCGCCAGCTCGTAGTCGTGATCCATCTTGATCGCGTCGAACGGGCAATACTCGGCGCAATAGCCGCAGTTCATGCAGATATCCACATCAATGAAGAATTCAACCGGTTCCGGAACCGGGCGTTTGGTCACGGGATCTTCGGTGCGCACGATCCAAATGCATTGCGGCGGGCACACCTTGGCGCAGATACCGCACGACGTGCAGCGATCTTGCTTATTGCCTTGCTCATCGACATCGTAGAGCAGGAATGGAATAAAGCGGAACTCCTCAGGCACCGGCAGCTTCTCTTCCGGATATTGCACCGTGAAAATTCCTTTGGTGTCCGAGTTGCGCCGGTGCTGAATGCCTTCGGGCGTGTAGTAGCGTCGCCCCGCCCATTTAATATCGTCGACGAAAGTTTCGATAAAGTGGGTCAGTGTCACCCACATGCCTTTGAGAATGCCTTTACCGTACATTAGTTAATCTCCGTAAACGCTTGGCTTGGGGATTGCTTCCCATTCGCTTCGCTCAGGGCAGGCTCAACCTCGCAATGGATCGATGATTTCATCATCGATCCACTTCGCCCAGCACGATATCGATTGAACCCAGGTTGACCACCACGTCGGCCACTTTCTGGCCCACGCACATTTTTTCCAGGATGGTCAAGTTAATGAAGGACGGAGCGCGCACGTGGTAGCGCACGGGGTTGGCCTTGCCATTGGACACAATGTAAAAGCCCAGCTCACCTTTGGGGCCTTCCACACGGCCATATGACTCACCGGCCGGCACGCGCACTTGATAAGGATTCTTGCCAGTCATGATCTCGCCGCCAGGAATATCTTTGATCGCCTGCTCCAAAATACGCAGGCTCTGGCGGATTTCGTCCACACGGATCATGTAGCGGTCGTAAACGTCGCCGTGATAGCGCACTGCCACATCGAACTTGAAGCGGTCGTAAATGCTGTAAGGATCGGCGCGGCGCACGTCATAGGGCACGCCCGACGCGCGCAACACCGGGCCGGCCGCGGAATAGGCGATGGCTTCTTCGGGCGTAATGACGCCCACACCTTCACCTCGCCCGCGCACCAGTTCATTCTCGGTCAAATACGCATCCAGCTCATCGACCTTGCGCGGCAGGCGCTCGCTAACCAAGTTCTTGATCTTTTGCAATACGCCTTCGGGCAGATCGCGTGCCACGCCACCGAAGCGGAAGTAGTTGCACATCATGCGTGAGCCCGTGGTGGCCTCGAAAATATCCAGAATTAATTCGCGTTCCGTAATGGCGTAAAGCGCAGGAGTGAAGAAGGCCCCTAAGTCATTCAGCAAGAAGCCGATGGCCCACAAGTGATTGGCAATACGGGTCAGCTCGGCCATGATCACGCGCAGGTATTCGGCGCGCTCGGTCGGAGCAGCCTTTTCGCCCATCAATTTCTCCACCGCGATGGCATAGCCGAAGTTGTTGCTCATCGATGAGAGATAGTCCAGGCGATCGGTGAATGGCATGTTCATGATCCACGTGTTACGCTCGCCGATCTTTTCATGATTGCGATGCAGATAGCCCATCACCGGCTTGAGCGCTACGATGGTCTCGCCATCCAAGCGCACCGCCATGCGGAACACACCGTGCGTCGAGGGATGCTGCGGGCCCAGGTTGACCACCACCTGCTCGGTGTCGATGTCTTCGCTGTATGCGCGCGCCGCGCGCTCCAGGCTCGCGTAGAGCGCGGGTTCGTCGCTTTCCTTGAAGCTCTCAGGATCAAAACCTTCGGGGTACTTGGCGTTCTTGCCGACTGGATTGTGATCTTCGATACGATAGACCTGGCCTTCGGGCCAGCGGTTCTTGTAAGGCTTCAGCTCTTCTTCGTAATAAGCTTCTTTCCAATCCTTGCGCATCGGGTGGCCGGCGAAGCCGTCCCACATTAAGATGCGGCGCAGATCAGGGTGGCCCTCGAACTTGACGCCGTACAAATCCCAAGCTTCGCGCTCCTGGAAATCAGCGCCGGGGAACACGTCGATCAGCGAAGGCACGACTGTGTTGTCGCGCGGCG